>QMRZ01000012.1 GCA_003649495.1 Thermoprotei archaeon
CTCTAGCAGTGGTCGATCCAGCGGCCGCGCTCGTTGGGTCGAGGTGGGGGAGGATTAGGGTGGGTGAGGGGGGTAGGAGCCTGGAGGGGTCAGTGGCTGGAGCTCTCGTATTCCTGGCGCTCCTAGTGCTGCTGGGCCAGGATCCCGCTAGCGCCCTAATCTTAGCTGCTGTAGCCTCTCTGAGCGAGGCTACAAGCGTGGAGGATAACCTGGTAATACCAGTGGCGGTCTCAGCTACTTCATACGTTCTCAACACCTTTCTTCACTGAATAGGCGAGGGGGGTGAAGCCCTGGCGTAAGAGGTCCCTCACTAGCTGCTCGTGGCAGAGCGCCTCCTCGCTGGCTAGCACGTACTCCTTCGATATGAGTGTGGAGTTCTCGTTCCGCGATAGCCTCCAGAGGACGTGTGCCCTCTTATCCAGCATGTAGAGCCTCATGAGAGCGCATATCTTCTCGCCAACCTTCGAACTGTCACAAGCGAACAGGTACTCGCTGAATGGTATCAACTCCTCGGGCTCCTCAGAGTAGTACTCTATCACCCGGTCCTTCGGGAGCGTGACTAGCTTGTCTCCAAGCCCCTCCACCACCTCCCTGAGCCTCTTCAACATCATGTAGTCGATGAAGTCGGCGTAAGCCTCCTCGTCCTTGAGGGTGCTAATGGGCACGTGGAACACCTCGTGGAGGAGCTCGCCGCCGCCCACCTCACTCACGATGACCTCCACCTTCTCAAGGTCCTTGCTTAGCCGCTTGAAGCCGAGATCAAACCTGTTGGCGCACTTCCTACATAGCGTCCACTCGGATGGGAGGTGGGTCCTCCTACCACACCTGCTACACCTCTTCCAAATACCGTTGAGGAACCTCCACCTAATGGATACACCGCCGCCCCTCCTCAAGGTAATTATCGCGTAGTTGCCAATGTAGTTCCCGCTCCTGCCCACCCTATCCAGCCTGGACACGTTGGCGTATATAACGCCATTATGCTTTATATCGATCCCCCCGAATGAGTGGCTGTGCCCGAATATGTGCAGCACCGGCTTGTAGTAGGAGATGAGGTAGTTTATCTCGGGCAGCCCGGCGTGGAGGCTCTGGTAGGGCGACTCGAGCTTCTTGCCCTTATCCAATATGCTGAACGGAGGGTAGTGAGTGACGAGCACCACAGGCTTAGACTTAACCCCCTTGAACGGCCTAAGTCTCTTGCCGTGGCCCACCAGGACTGCGACTCCCAGGTCTAGGGGGCCTATCGCCTCGAGGTCCGCTATGAGGGGGTCCTCAGAAAAGATCCCTGAGGGGGCGTTAACGTCCCAGTTCCCCCTCACATAGTATATGGGCTTGCCCAGCTTCGCCAGCTCCCCCATTACTGAGTAGAATGCATCGCTCCTCTGGGGGTTTCCCACATCCCCCGCGACTATTATAATATTGATCCTCTCCAGGACAGGGGATTGGGAGAGCTCCTTCACGAAGGCCTTAGCGACATCAACCTTCCCGTGTATGTCGGATATGCACAGTAGGCTAACCTCCTCGCCTTCCATCGCGGACTACCTCAGCGCGCTATATGCGCTTGTTACCTAGGTGAACGGCCATTCTAAAATCTTACCTGTGAAGAATCACGTGTTGATATCGGCTATTGTTGCCGGGGGGGATAACGCTAATGGGGCCGTGCATGGGACGATGAGAGTTGTAGTACACTTATCCTCAGCCGTTCACCCGATCCGTGACTTCGTGTTTCGAGGTGTGTCCTCCTGTATTGGCTGTGGATGGGTTTGCCGCGGCTCTGGGCGGGCTGCGGGAGTGGGGCTTCCCCCGCGCACCCAGAGCCCACTCCCCGCGGGCGGGGCTCCTCCCCGGGGGGCGTGAAAAAGGCGCGCAATAATGCAGAGAGCTACAGTTTAATGCTACAGCCCTAAGCCCTAAAGACCGTGAGGGTTAGCGTGGTGGTTGCAGCTGCTAGGCTCGATGCCTCGCTGAGGCGGTTGCTGAAGAGCTTGGAGTCCCAGACGCTCAAGCCATGGGAGGTGCTGGTACTCGCGCCGGCGGGGAAGGGTGACGCGGCAGCCTTAGTCAGGGAGACGAGCCTCAACGTCAAAGTGATAGAGCTTAGACGAGACCCCGGTCCAATAAGGGCGAGGATCTTCGGCGCGCTCGCAGCCTCATCCCCCCTCATCGCGTTCATAGATAGCGACTGTGTGGCACCGCCTGACTGGCTCAGGTCCCTAGTCTCAGACGTGGAGAGAGCTGGGGTGGACGTAGTCGCAGGCTCGGTGGAGGGCGTGAACCTGGATAGCTTCATCTCAAGGCTTCAGGAGAGATCTCTGATCTCGCCGAACCCGAAGCATGGTTACAAACTCCTGAAGGGGGATCTGGGGTTGAGCCTTGTGGTGACTGCTAATATGCTAGTTAGGAGAGAGGCCCTAATTGACGATGAGGTGATCCCGCCCAGCTACGGGCGGTTCGGCTTCGAGGACCTGGACTTCGCGTATAGGCTACTGAGGAGGGGGCACAGGATTCTGTGCAGCCCCACGCGCGTCGGCCACTTCAACAGGGAGAGCCTCACGAGGGTCCTCAAGCGCTACTACGAGTATGGGCGCGGCCTTCCCCTCTTCCGCCGCCGGGCTGGAGGCTGCACGTACTCGAGGGCCATTACCGCGCTGTCGTACTCACTAATAGCGGTTCTAGCCGCTGCGGCGACGTTAGCGCTCCTGGGCTACGCGTGGCCTGCGCTCGCGCTAGCCTCGCTCCCCCTGGCGGCATTATACGCCTATCACTTATCAAGGCTTGGAGAGGGCGGCTACGAGCGGCTAGCCTACCCACTACTAGATCTGCTGCTAGCCCTCACAGCTGTCGCAGGCGCGCTACACAGCGAGCTAGAATTCCTCCTACGCGCCTGCAGGCGCACCTCCGAGGAAGGCTGGAGTTACCCTCAAGACCCCACTAGGCCAATACTTCAGGTCGCTAGCACGATACCTAGATCCTCACGGCCTATGAGCCGTGGTCACGAGTGAGAGAGAACGTGGAGCCCCGGCCGGGCTTCGAACCCGGGTCCTCCGGCTGCCCAGGCCGTGAGGGCTTACGAGGCCGGCGCTCTACCCGCTGAGCTACCGGGGCTCGATATAGGGAGGGCGAGGAGTAGGTTATAAGCTTTCTCGGCTAGGGGTATACCCTCCTCACCGTCCTGGGGAAGGGTATGGAGTCGACTATGTGGTCCAGGCCAGCTATCCACATCACAGTCCTATCGATGCCGAGGCCGAAGCCCGCGTGGGGGACGCTGCCGTACCTCCTCAGGTCCAGGTACCACTCGTAGTCTTCTGGCCTCAGGCCAAACCTCTTTATCTTCTCGATCAGCTCCTCGAGACGCTCAATCCTCTCCCCACCCCCTATTATCTCGCCATAGCCCTCGGGGGCCAGCAGGTCAGCTGAGAGAGTGACCTCAGGCCTCCTGGGATCGCTCTTGTGGTAAAAGGCCTTAGCCTTCTCTGGGTACCGGTGCACGAACACCGGCTTATCGAACTCCTCTACGAGGGCCCTCTCCTCATCCGCTCCGAAGTCCTCGCCCCACTCAATCCTTAAGCCCTTGTTCCTCAGGATGTCGATAGCTTCATCATAGCTAATCCTATAGAAGGGGGGCTTGCACTCCTCTAGGCGCTCTACGTCGCGCCCCAGGAGCTTGAGCTCATCCTGGTTCTCCTCCAGAACTCTCTGGATCACGTGCCAGACCAGCTCCTCCTCCACCCTCATTATGTCGTCGAGCGTGGCCCACGCAACCTCAGCCTCGCAGTGCCAGAACTCGGTAAGGTGCCTCCTGGTCCTCGACTTCTCAGCCCTGAAGGATGGCGCAACCGTGTACACCTTCTCCAGGCTGTAGATCAGGGCCTCGAGGTAGAACTGGGAGGACTGGGTGAGGTACACCGTGCTGCCGTCCACGTACTTGACTGGGAACAGCGTAGCTCCGCCCTCCACTGCAGCTGTTATGAACATGGGGCACTGGACCTCATAGTAGCCGCGGCTCCTGAAGTACTCGTGGAGAGCGCCGAACACCGTGTGCCTTATCTTCATGACGGCGTTCATCCTCCTGCTCCTAACCCAGAGGTGCCTCACGTCTAAGAGGAACTCCCTCGACACATCCCTAGATATCGGGAAGTTGTGTGAGGGACCCACAACCCGTATCCACTCGCCAACCAGCTCCTTGCCGCCCGGCGCCCGAGCATCACTCTTCACAACGCCGCCCACCATCACCGCGGCCTCTATACCCGCCTTTCGGGCCTCCTCTGCAGCCTCGCCGTCAAACACCGCCTGAATTATCCCGCTCGAATCCCTGACCACCACGAACACCTTCCGCCCCAGGTCCCTGTGCCTGTAGACCCAGCCCCTCACGGCTACCCTGGAACCATCCTCCATCCTTAAGACCTCGGCAATCCTACGGAAGCACGTGCCCCTCATGACGCGCCTACGGGCCTTCCTCTCATACGCGCTCATAAGGCTTTACCTCGAGCTCCACCCAGCCACCATGAAGTTCGAGGGCCTCCACATACGCTGTCCCCAGGGCTGCTTCCCGCCTAGAGGAGTGATCTCCACTTCGCTGCTAGCGCGGGCTTGCCGACCCTTCCTAGGCCTGAGCCCCGCGCTCGACCTCGGGACCGGGGTTGGCGCGCTAGCCCTCATCCTGGCGCGCGGCGGCTCCTACGTGGTGGGGGTAGACCTGAACCCCGCGTGCCTCAGGATAGCAGCCCTTAACGCCAAGCTAAATGGCCTCCACCACCTCATTGATGTAGTAGCCTGTGATGGCGCCTCCGCGCTCAGGAGAGGAGCTTTCAGGCTGATCCTGGTTAACCCTCCATACCTCCCCCTCAAGCCCAGGAGCCTAGTGGATGCACAGGTGTGCGGGGGACGCGCGCTGGAGCTCGTGACGCGGCTACTGGCCTGGGCCATGTACGCCGCAGCGCCCGGCGGCATGGTGCTCTACGCGCTCTCAACGCTCTCAGGCAAGCAGCCCTCGAAGGCTAAGGCTCTCCTGACCGCGCGCACCCCCCTGGAGAGGATCGCTGTCTACCTCACGCGGCGCGCAAAGTTTAATAGGCTTCAGGGCTGGCACAATGCGGTGAGGTAGGCGTGGAGTACGTGTACGCGAGCCTGCTGTTACACTACGCGGGCAAGCCCATCACCGAGGAGAACCTACGCAAAATCCTCGAGGCGGCTGGGGTAGAGGTAGATGACATAAAGGTGAAGGCCGTAGTGGCGGCGCTTAGCGGCGTGAACATAGAGGAGGCCATTAAGAGCGCTAGCGTACCCATGGCCGCCGCAGCCACTGCCCCGGCGTCTCAAGCTGCTCAGGCGCCGGCGGCTGGCGAGGAGAAGAAGGAGGAGGAAGAGAAGAAGGAGGAGAAGGAGGAGGAGACTGAGGAGGAGATAGCGGAGGGCCTAGCCGCGCTCTTTGGATAGCATCCTCAGGTAGCTCTCCAGCTCCCGCGGATTCTCATAATATAGTCTTATCCTGCTAGTAGCTGAGGAGACGAGGCCCGAGGCAGAGGGGGACCTCACACGTAGTTCCAGGAAGCGGCGCCTCGTATTCACCTCAACCTCTAAGGGGCTGAGGGGAGCCTTAATGGGTACGCGGCCCTCGAGTATCAAGCCCCTGCTGGTCACCGTGTAGAAGGCTGGCACCTGTAGCGGCCCACCCAGCTTCTCCAGGCTCCTCGAGGATAAGATGCTAGCGACGTTGGAGGCTAGGAAGAATACACCGTAGAGCGCTAGGAACACCAGGAACTGGGTCATTTTGGGGTCTAGGCCTAGGGGCTCGAAGACCCCTCTAAGTGCCATTATCGCAGCATCCCTAAGGGAGGGTATCAGGAATACCGTCATGGCCGCTATCAGCACAGTCATCTGTACTAGAGAGGCTCTATGCTGCTTGCCCAGCTCCTCGCCTAGTTCACGATCCCTCCTCCTCAGCCTCTCGACAACCTCCCTGCTGACATGGAGCAGCCGCTTGCCGCCCCTAACGTACTCCAGGTCACGCACCATCCTCACAGCCCCCCTCCCCGCAACCGCCAGCGAGATCGCAAGCGTAGTCACGATATAGAGTATGAACATCAGCGACAGGTACCCGGGGTAGTAAGACGTGACAAACGAAAATAGCAGCAAGAGTACAGCTGACATCGCCACGTTAAGCGCCCTCCGCATACAGCTTACCCAGGCCTAATCCACCATCTACGTGAAAAACTTGTTGGATGCCACATGCTGCCCCTGACTAGATCACCAAGTTCATCCCCTACTCGTGGAGTATCACCTCGAGAAACCTCAGGAAGGAATGCAGGGCGATGAGCCTTAAGACGCTACAACTCACTAGCTATCCCAGTACTCCCTAGTCCGCGCGTAGTTAGCCTCCGCCTTCGCGACCTCCCGCACCAGCTCCTCGTAGCTCCTACAGCTGCTCAGGATCCTCGTGGCTGCTGCTGGCCCAACACCCCTCCCAGCTAGGCACAGCAGAGCCTTCTTCCCGTAGCTCATCACTAGTATCGCGCTCTGCTGCGCCGCCTTCACCACCCTCCTCTCCTCCCTAGTCAGCCTCTCCCCCCTCCTCCACTTCCTCAACACCTTCAGGGCCTCCTCATCCCACGGGTTGAGGGCGGCTACCACCCTGGAGCCGCAGAGGGGGCACCTGACCTCGCCCTCTAGGTCACCTACCACGATAACCCTGTTCCACTTGAGGCAGTGTAGGCATACCAGGAGGAGCTTGGATCGCTCAAGCCTCCTCCTGACAGCCTCCACCACCAGGAGCGGCTCAACGCCCTTGATGAGTAGGCCAGCCCTGTAAGGCTTCTCGAACATGCTCCTAGCCATCGGCGAGAACTCGCTTACGCGCACCACGTGTAGCCTCACCCTCCCCCTCTTCAAGTCCCTGACCAGCCTCTCGATAGCGGCGATGTCGAAGCGCGTGTGGAGCAGCTCCCTTACCGCCTCCTCCTCAACCACGGTGCCCTCCAGGGCCTCAGCCAGCTTTCTAGCTGGCACCTTGAGCTTAGCGCCCCTCCTTATGATCCCCATCCTCTGGCAGACGTGGAGGAGTTTCCAGAGGTAAGCGTTCGACCCCTTAACGGCCTCGCCTACCTCTCCAATCAGCTCTTCAAGCCTCTCCATTAGGCTCCTCACCTCACGCGTAGTGAGGCCCCTTGACGTGGCTACCGCGACACGATAGGCATCGAAGTAGTACTTCGACGATACTCCGTAGAGCTTAGCCAGCGCATGACTCAACAGGACTCCCAGCAGGGAATTGGCCCTAGTCCCGATACAGGCGTGAACTATGAACGCTCTCCTGCCCACCTCAACTACTACATCCACGTCGCTCGGCACTACCCCGATGGCCTCCGCCTGTGACTCGACGTACTCCTTGAGCTCTCTCATCAACCCCTCATCCACGCCGTACTCAGCCGCCAGCCTAGCCGTGGGCTCTGACAGCAGCCTTCGCCTCAGCGCTCCCACCTCCCTCGCCACCTTGTACGGCACTGGGAGGTCCTCCCCCGTCCACGCGGGGATTGCAGCCTCAGCCTCGGCTGAGGGCGCCACGTATACCCTCTCCTCCTCGAGGGATACCCTGACCACGTCCCACACCCTCCCCCCGAGGATGAACTTCGAGCCCTCGGCTAGGGATGAGGCGACGAAGTCGCCGTCCAGCACTCCAACCCGCCTCCTCTGGGCCAGGTCGAAGACCTCGAACACCTCGACGTCGGGTATCGTCGAGGCGGACTCATAGTAGTACTCGATGCTCCTGGGCCCCCTGTACAGGACGCCGCCCCTCAGCCTGGCGAGCCTCGTCTGATCCAGGAACTCCGCAACCCGGATCAGCTCGCTGAACCTCAGGCCCCTATAGGGGTAGGCCCTCGTCACTATCCCGTGGGCCTTCTCAAGACTGATCTTCCCGTACTCGAGCACGAGCCCGACGAGCTGGTGGGCTAACACGTCGTAGGCATTCTCCTCGAAGCCCAGGTCCTCCAAGTCGCCCCTCTCAGCCCTCCTGGCGATCACTATGGACTCCATAAGGTCGTCAAGATCGGCCGCGACTATACAGCCCCGCGCCACACCCCCCATGAAGTGCGACGACCTCCCCACCCTCTGGACCAGCCTGTTAACCTGCCTCGGCGACATGTACTGCACCACGTAGTCCACATGCCCCACGTCTATGCCGAGCTCTAGGCTTGATGTTGCAACCACCGCCTTGAGCCTCCCCTCCTTCAATCCCCGCTCAACCCTCAGCCTCTCCTCCCTCGAGAGGGAGCCGTGGTGAACGGCTACTGCATCGCCGCACAGCCTCCTCAGCCTGCTCCCCAGGGCCTCAGCCGTGTCCCTGGTGTTCGTGAACACGAGAGTGCTCCTATGACCCTCGATCAGCTCCACCAGCTTAATTACTCTGTCACCAGCCTCGCCCTCAGAGGCTAGGTAGAGCACGTCGACCTCGTAGCGGCGGCCCCCCCTCGCCTCCACCACCTCAAACCGGCGGCCGCCTGTGAGGAACATGCCAGCTAGGAAGGGCTTGCTGATGGTCGCTGAGAGCCCTATGCGCTGCACCCTGCCCTCGGCTATCTCCTCAAGCCTCTCGAGGGCTATCGTGAGCTGGAGCCCCCTCTTGCTCTGCATCAGCTCGTGCAGCTCATCCACTACCACCCACCTCACGCTCCTCAATGCCTCCCTGAGCCTGGAGCCCACTAGGAGGAACTGGAGCGTCTCGGGAGTCGTTATCAGTATATGGGGGGGCGACAGCGCCATCCTCCTCCGCGCGCTCTGCGGAGTGTCCCCATGCCTAACCTCGAGCCTTATCCCCAGCTCGGCCGCCAGCTCCTTCATCCTCACCAAGATATCCCTATTTAGCGCCCTCAGCGGGGTCACGTAGAGCGCCTTAATCCCCCACTCCTCGAGCCCCTCCTCCAGTATCGAGCTCATGATGGGGAACAGCGCCGCCTCAGTCTTGCCGTAGCCCGTCGGCGCTACTATCACTACATGGACCCCCCTGGATAGGGCGTCAAATGCCCTCAGCTGGACATCATTGAAGCTGGTGTAGCCATACCTCTCGGCTACCTCGAGTAGCTTTGGATGTAGCAGCGCTCGACGCTGCACTCGCTCAACACCCCCTAGGCTCCCTCTAGCCTCTCGATGTACTCGTGGAGTGCTTCTATCAGCTTTTCGATACGCACAACCCCCACGCCCACCCCGGCATGCCTAGCTCTGAGCGCCTCTACTCACGCCTCCAGCCACACGAGCCCTTCCAGCGTGCAGATGGCCGCCCAGGCTCAGCCCCTCCCAGTCAGCCTAGGGCTCGATGACTAGGCGTGTGTCTAGGCTCCCTACGCCAAAAAATTTATCGAGGGACATCATCGAATATTGATGGCTCCTCTCTTCAAGAGAAAGCCCAAGCCGCCACCGATACCTCTAGAGGTGTTGCTGAGGAGCAAGCCCGTTAGGAACCCCGCCGTCAAGTGGGAGAAGAACGAGAAGGGGGAGGTGGTGTTGAAGGTGAAACTCGCCCCATCTAAGCCGGGGCTCTTCAGCGGCTTCGTGAAGGGGCCCACCGAGAGGAAGTACGTGTTAGACGAGGTGGGCAGCTACGTGTGGGAGCTGCTAGACGGCGAGCGGACGGTGGGGGACGTAGCCGAGCTACTAGCTCAGCGCTTTAAGCTTCACCTGAGGGAGGCTCAAGCCTCCCTGCTCGCGTATCTGAGGATCCTGGCTGAGAGGGGGCTCATAAGGCTAGTTGCCCCTGGCCAGGGCAGCGAATGATGGCTTAATTAGTGGCCACAGTACAGTAGCTAACGGTTCTGAGGGCGTAGCCATGGACGAGTATGAGGAGTTACTGAGGGAGTTGAGGTCTGAGATTAGGGCTAGGGGGGAGCTGAGCTCTAAAGAGCTCATGGAGTGGGGCGAGTCAAGGGGGATCGGCGTAGTCACGCTCTCCCTGCTCGTGGACGACCTTAAGCGCAGCGGCCTGATAGACGCCTCAAGCGATAGCGTGGTAGTGGATGAGCACTTGGGGATAGCCATCCCGAAGAAGGTGAGGATTAGGGCTAGAGCTGCTAAGCCTAAGCCAAAGCTCCACAGGCAGCGCAGGAGGCCCGTCAGGGAGAGGGGAACGCTACTGAAGTACATATTTGAGGGAAGCGAGTTTAAGAAAGCCGCTGAGGTTAAGGCTGAGAAGGAGGAGGGGGGCGAGGAGAGGAGGCTCCAGCCTACCCCTCCCAAAGCCCCGAGCGAGGAGCCTAAGCCCCGCTCACCCGCTCAAGCGGGGGGCGTGGATAGGGACCTCCTAGCGGCGCTTTACTACCTCTCGAGGTACTGGAGCGTGGGGGAGCTGAGGTTCTTGATAGACCTCAAGAACATGGGAGTTAAGGACCCGGAGGCCCTGCTCAGGAGGCTCGTGGAGGAGGGCGTGGTGACGCGCTCGGAGCTGGGGGTGATCAACGCTAATCGAGAGGAGGTTAGTAAGAGGCTTAAGGGCGCGCCGCCGCTCCCAGCCTCTAAGAGCCTGGCCGATCTCTTCAGGTAGCCCTGGCGGCTGGCACGTATATGCGCACTCTCCTGTTAGCGTCCACCAGCTTCAGCACGCCCTGCTCCTCGAGCCTCTTCAGTATCCTCTTGGCAGTGCTTATCTTGACCCCGAACCTGCTCGACACCTGGTATGGGGTCACGTAAGGCCACTTCACGACCTCCCTCGAGACCGCATCTACCGAGGCCTGGGAGACCCTGCCCTCCTTAGTTAGCTGCAGCTCAAACCTCCCCTCCTCCTCGCCCCGCTTCCTGAGCTTGCTCTCCAGCTCCTTCCTCCACCTCTTCTCCAGCTGGGAGATGGTTGGCCTCTTCTTACCTCCCACCTCACATCACCCATAACGCCCTTACTCAAGCCCCTTAAATCCTCTCCGCCACGTGGCGGCCGCCCAGGCGAGCATTGCTGCGCCAATCAATGCAGAGATGAGAGCTGGGTCCTCCAGGACTTCAGCCAGGGGGCCTAGCGCAGAGAGCACCTTCTCTGCCAGCTGTGGGACCTCCTCGGCCGCGCCGACGCCCACGTACCTCACCTCACCATCCTCCAGGACGACCACGGTGGGGAATGAGGAGATGTTGAGGGCCCTAGTCAGCCTCGAGCCCTCATCAAGCACCACGTGCCAGGTAAGGTTCTTCGAGGCCCTATACGCGTCCAGCGACTCGCGAGTATCGTAGATGGATGGGGAGACCATGACTATCTCCGCCCCCAGCTTCTCCAGGCCGCTCACCCGCGATAATAGGACCTCGCAGCCGGGGCACTTGGTGTAGAAGAAGAATAGCACTATCACGCCGCGATCCAGCCTCACTACCTCATCATCGATGTCCCGGACCACTAGTAGCTCACGCGGCATTGAGCCCGTAGTGTTCCTGGATATGACCACGTAGCTGGCCAGCCTCCTCACGACCTCTGCAGCGTTAGCCTCCCCCACCCTACACTCCACCTGCACGCTCACATTCACGCCTGAGCTCCCCACTACTATCCTGGTGACATTAGCCTCACAGCTCTCTCCCACATCCACCGTGTAGTTGCCGGGAGGCACACGGCGGAAGACTAGGCAGTTGCCCTCCCTAGACGCAGGCTCCAGCACTACGCCATCCTCGCCTACTAGGCGGAGAGTTACCTCAGGCACGGTGCATACTCGCAACACTACATCCCGCAACCGCACCACCTTCTCCTCCCGAAGCCCCGGCTTGAGACTCACCGTGATGTTGCTCTCCTCATAGCCCTCAGCAACGATCCTCAATGTGTAGTTCCCGGGCCTGAGGCTGATGAAGCACTCTCCTCTAATGGGCCTGATCGCGATTAGGCGCGATCCATTATACACGTACACGGTGGCGCTTAAGGAGTGCCCCGTTGACTCGTCTACCACGACTACCTTGAGTGTAGCGTTCTGTGGACCCGCCCCAGCGCGTGTTAAGGGGATCTCTATCTCGGTCTCGTCCCCTGGCTTCACCTCCACTTCCCTCAAGCTAGGCGCGAAGCCCTCCTTCGAGACCCACACCTCATAGCTGCCCGGGGCTAGCTTGAGGCAGGCTACTCCACTCTCATTAGCCACTGTCTGGTACCCTCCAGGGCGCACCTCGACGCGTGCCCCAGGCTCCGTCCTCACGATCAATAGCCCCTTCGCCTGAAGGTAGACTGAGTAGAGCAGCCTCTTGCCGTATAATAGCACGACACCGCCCTCGTACTCGAGGGCCCTAGCTGGCCTCTGGGGGGGTATGAGGTTAACCACCCTCAGCCTACTGCCCTCCACGTAGAGGTAGTCTACGCCAGCCACGAGGAGCTCCCCGCCGAGGAAGGATATCCTCAGCCCCTCCTCGTAATCATCCACAGGGATTACGGAGGACCTCGTAACCCTGCTCAGGGACACTCCCTCACTCGTCTTCAGCAGCAAGTAGCCCACACCGCCCCTAACCCTCACGTCGAGGGGCTCCCCCTCCACCCTGAACTCCCTCTCAACGCCTGTGAAGCTGTGATAGACGCCCTTGCCGTTCCTCACGTTCACCGCCACCACCGCGCTTGAGTCCAGGTCGGCGATGCACTCCCCCAGCCTCTTGGAGAAGAGCTTCGTGAAGTCCGTCATGTTGTACACGTCAACCAGGGTATCCGTCAGCTTGCAGATCTCACACGTCGTGTCTATATACACGAGGAGGAGGAGCTCCCCCCACACCTTTACGTCGAACACGTAGACCAGCCTATCCTTGCTGTACACATCTCTCTCGAACACCCGGGCGCGGAGGGAGAGGTCGTAGACTATGAGCCTGTCAAGCCACCCGCCGCTATACCTGTACTTCACCACAGCCACGACCCTGCGTCCACTGATCACCGCTCTCTCCAGCTCCTCCCCCTCCCTGACGAGCTCCGCCTTGAACACCTCATGTCCCGTGCGCGCGTCGAGGACGAGTATAGTCCCATCGCTGAGGGCCACGGCCAGGCTGTAGTCATCGACTGGGCCCATCCCCACGACCTTGGCGCCTCCCAGCGAGAGGAGCACGCCCGCGTAACGTAGGGAGGGGAGCTCGTACCGGATTATGCTGCCGTTATCGTAAGCTACGTACAGCTGGCCGCCGCACACGGCTAGCTCGAGTACTTTAGCCCGGAGCTCTAGGCGGCTCACCCCAGGCTCGAGAGCAGCTGCGTGAGCCGCCGCTAGAGCTAAGCAGGCTATTGCTGCTAAGAGCAGCCTCCTCATTCGCCCTCCTTGAAGAGCAACTTGACGGGTATCCCGTTGAGAGTCTGCACCAGAAGGCTAAGCCCGCCCCTCTCCCCGCCAGCCTCCCTAGCCAGCTGTGATATCACCTCCCTAACCCTTGCGAGCGCTGATAGCGTATCCCTGAGCGCCGATAGCGTCTCCTCCACTACCGCTAGCTCGTCCAGCGCCCTAGCGCTGACCACCACCTTAATGCCCATGAAGTCCACCTCGTTAATCGACCTGATCTTCTCTCCCACCAGCTTGCTGAGCACCTCCTCGAGCCTCCTAACCCTCTCCGCCCTAGCCCTCAGCACCTCGTGCCTCCTCTCCAGCTCCTCGACCTTGGACTTCAGCTTATCTATCTCCGCATCCAGGTACTGCATGAACTCGCTGAAGCTATCGAACTGCAGCAGGTCATACGACAATACCCTCACCCCCACTCACTCCTGGGGCGCCGAGGATAAATATATAGCGACTAAGCCGCGCCTAGCCGCCATAGCGCCTCGACCTCCTCTGGTACACCCTTATGGCCCTGTACAGGTCTATCTTCCTGAACTCGGGCCAGTAGACGTCGAGGAACACGAGCTCCGAGTACGCTATCTGCCAGAGGAGGAAGTTGCTTATCCTGACCTCCCCGCTAGTCCTTATCACCAGGTCGGGGTAGGGGTTGGGGAGGTGAGCTGTCTGGAGGTACTTCTCGAAGAGCTCCTCATCCACATCCTCAAGCCTCACCTTCCCGCTCACCACATCCCGTGCAAGCCTCTTGGCGGCCTCCACTATCTCGGCCCTCCCCCCGTAGGCGACTGCTATGTTCAGGTACCTCTCGCTGAATCCCTCGGTCCTCTCCTCAAGCTCCCGCAGCGCGGACGCCACATCGGGGGGGAGGAGGTGGAGGAGCCCCAACGTCTTTACCCGCACCCTCCTCCTCACCAGCTCGCCCTCCTCAAGCTCCCTCCTCAGGTACTTCCTCAGGATGTTGAGCACTGCGCGCACCTCCTCAGGCCTACGCCTCCTCAAGTTCTCAGTGGAGAGGACGTAGAGGGTGACGGTCCTGATGCCTATATCGTAGCACCACTTCAGCATCTCCTCGACGCGGCGAGCCCCCTCCTCATAGCCGAGCTCGGGCGGCAGGCCCGCCTCCCTGGCCCACCTCCTGTTGCCATCAAGTATCACGGCTATGTGCGAGGGTATCCTGGATCCCCTCACCTCGGCCTCGAGGATCTTCTCATAGAGCTTGTAGATGCCCAGGGCCGAGGCCACCCTCCTCAGCAGCCTGGCATACCGCGGCAAGCCCACCACCGGCGTCAGATTTATCATTACATGTCCGCCTTCGCTTTTGTGAATGATCGGGAGCTGGGGCTTATAATAATGATCGCCTCTCTCGGCTTCGGCGCTCTCTATGCCGCCTCATTCCTCATCTGGGTGACTGAGGTCACATCCCTTTTTAAACACCCCTGGAGCTGGTGGGTGATAGCCCTCCCGATAGCCGCTATAGTGGCCTTCACGGTATTCTTCGTCGCGTGGATAGGGTGGGTCATGTTCTCCGCCTCCCCCAGCAAGAGAGAGGAGCTGCTGAAGGGAGGCGAGGCGCGCCCCAGGGGGCTGGAGAGCTCCCCGAGGCCTGGCGCTAGCTGAGGCTCCCTCACTTAAGCTTCTCGATGAGTGAGTATAGGTACTGGCTCAGGAGCTCGTAGTCGTACTTCACAAGCCTCGGGGGGAGCTCGAGCCCAAAGCTCTCATAGTCAATCACGAAGTAGCTGTCGTAGCCGTGCTCCAGGAGCTCCTTAACCACCCTGAATGGGTTTATCACGCCCTCTGAGCTCGAAAGCCTCACCGCCCCTCCCTCAGGCGTGAAGTTCGCCAATTTTACTGCTACCACCTGGCCCAGGTGGGTCAGCGTTAGGGCCACTAGCTCCTCGGTGGTGGATGCGGGGGATGGGGCTATAGACAGCTTGAAGACCCCGCCCAGGTACTCGTACATCGCGTCCACCGCCTTGGCGAGGACCTCCCTGGAGGGCTCGAGGGCTATGTACTTGGCATAGGTGGCTCCCAGCCTGAAGAAGTCGCTCATGACATCCACCAGCTGGCTCAGCCACTCACTCCTCACGGGCAACACCACGTAGCGAGCGCCTAGCTCGTCAGCCATTATCAGGAGCCTCTCGAACTCCTCGTTCAGCAGCTCTCTCACGTTGCCAACCGGCTTCACGGCTAGCGCGCTGAGCCCCTCATCGAGGAGTGGGTCGACCACCTCAGCTAGGCTCATCTCGACTAGCCTCTCCGACGGTATCCTGAGCTCGAGGGGCATGACCCTCGATATCTCCCTAATCCTCTCCAGGGACTCCCGTGACCCGTCGAATAGCGCGCTGTAGCACAGCATCTCCTCCCTCGAGTTTCCTCCGAGTGGAGCACCTATATCCTTTTACGTGAGCAGCCCCCAGTGGAAGACAGCCTTAAGAGAGGGGGTTGGCGACGTTATCCCGATGTCCTCGGGCGGCAACAGCGATTCACCCGACCTGGAGCACGTATACTCCATCCTGGGGAACCCCGTTAAGCGCCGGCTGGTGATGCTCCTCGGCGAGAGAGGCCCGATGACATTCTCAGAGCTGAAGCGGGCGCTCAAGGTCAGCGTGGGGACCCTCTACTACAACCTCGATGGACTGAGGGGGTTCATCACGAGGGATGAGGCCCGTAGGTACCTGCTGACGGAGGAGGGCATGGCACTGTACAGGGCCCTGAGGGAGGGGAGCGAGATAATAAGGAGCGCCTTCGCCAGGCGCGGGCGCTTGAAGAGGATATTCGATGACTACGTACTCTCCATACTAGTGCCCCAGCAGCTGGTGGCAGTGTTGTACAGGGATAACCCGCTGAGCCTAGCCGTCCTAGCAACGTGCGTGATCCTGGGCTCGCTCTCGACCCTCATCTCCAGGCTGCCCCTCAAGCTACTCGAGGTGGAGCAGATCCCCCTCCTCTCGCCCAGGCTTATAGGGGGGATCCTGGTGCCCCCCACCCCCCTGCTGCTAGCCGAGTACCTGGTCAGCCTGCTGGCAGTGCTCGCCCTGACCTACGCGATAGCGCGCCTAATCATCGGGAGGGCGCCCCTGACCCCCGGATTCGTAGCTGCGCTCGCCCTGGCGTACGTGCCCCTCTACGCCTACATGGCGGTGCACTTCGCGGTCACTGGGTACTCCTACCCCCTCGTGCCCAGGCACGTCATGATGGGGCTAGCCCTGCTGTTCCGCCTCCTCCAGGTAGCGACGCTCGGCCTCATCACAGCAGCCGTCTCAGTGTTCTGCGACACATCTAGGGAGAGGGGCTTCCTCGTGGCAGCCCTCCTCCTCTACGTGAGCTTCCTGCTGAAGCCGTTCCTGCCGTAGGTGGGATATTGAACAGCTGCTTGAACAGATGGGGAGGATGGAGGGAGACGCGCTGACTCCGACCTCGTTCCGCCTGGCGACGATAACTCTGGAGCTAGTTGAGAGGAGGGGGCTATCCCTGGAGGCGGCGTTCAGAGAGGCTCTGAGGAAGGTTGGGAGGAGGGAGGAGGGCGCGCTAAGGCTCGCCAGGGAGGCGCTGAGGAGATTCGCTGAGGCCGACCTCCTACTTAGAGCTCACGGGCTAGCTGGCATCCCGCTCAGGAGGCGCTGTGCCTTCAGGGTGGCGTACGCCGCGCTGGCGGCTGGCGCGTGGCCTGTGGAGAGCATCAGAGCCCTCGGGGGAGGCCTGCTCAGCGGCAGGCTGAGAGCACTCCTCAGTAGGCGGGGCCTAGAGGAGGCTCGGGAGCTGGCCTCACGCCTCCCACCCGAGGAGAGGCTGGCGGTTGAGAACTCCTTCCCGCCATGGCTCGTGAAGAGGCTCGTTAGGAGGCTAGGCCTGAGGGAGGCTGAGAGGCTAGTCAAGGCGTGTGCCAGGAGGGTGCTATGGGTCAGGGTGAATACGCTTAAGGCCAGGAGGGGCGAGGTGTTGTCACGGCTCAGGCGCTACGCCACAGTGAGGGAGGACAGGGACTTCCCAGAGCTCGTCGAGCTAGTCGGCCTGGATGAGCTGCCCCCGGAGCTGCTGAAGATGATGGAGAGGGGGCTGATAGTGCCCCAGGATAAGGGGAGCGTCGCAGTCGTCCACGCCCTCGAGCCGCGAGGGGAGCTGCTGGTGCTAGATGCCGCTGCAGCGCCAGGCGTCAAGACATCACTAATTCAACAGCTATCGTCCAACGCCGCCGAGGTAGTCGCTGTCGATGTATCAGGCCGCAGAGTCAAGGCCATGGCTTCGCTGCTCTCCAGGCTCGGCGTGAGGGGGGTCCACATAGTGTGGGGGGACTCCAGGCTCATGGCCTATTCGAGGCGCTACGACAGGGTGCTGCTGGACGCGCCCTGCACCAACACGGGCGCCATAGCCAGCGACCCCTCCCTCAGGCTCTCGCTGTGGAGGGAGCCCAGGGTTAGGGACTACGTGGCGCTTCAGGCGGCGCTACTCGAGAACTCGCTCAAGCACCTCAAGCGGGGAGGCTTACTCGTGTACTCCACCTGCTCCCTCCTGGAGGAGGAGGGGGAGGAGGTGGTGGAGCCCTGGCTGTCCCTCAGCTACTCGCTCAGCCCTGAGGGGGTGATCGGCGAGCCGGGCTACAGGGGCTTCAGGTGCAGCAGCCACGTTAGGAGGCTGTACCCCCACCGCCACAGGACTACTGGCTTCTTCATAGCTAGGTTCACGCAAGAGTAATATCGGGAGGAAGCCCCAGTTGCACGCGATGGCTGGCTGGACTATACTCCTAAAGACTCCCCGAGGCCTGGAGAGGGTCGCGGCCTCGCGGGCAGAGGAGCTGCTGGGGGAGGGCGTGAGGGCCGTCCCAGCTCCGGGCGGCGCCCTGGGGCTAGTAGTCCTCGAGGGGCCTGGCGACGCAGAGGAGGCTAGGAGGCGGCTGGAGGAGGAGCTCATGGAGGCGGAGAAGATACTGCCCGTGGAGGCGCGCGTCTCAGCCACGCTAGAGGAGATATGTAGGGCCGCTGCTGAGGCCGCCGTCAAGCACTTGAAGCCCGGGGAGACGTTCGCCGTGAGGACCACTAGGCGGGGCCGCCACCCCTTCACCAGCATAGATGTGAACGTGAGAGCTGGCGCCTGCATACAGGAGGCCACCGGCAACCCCGTGAACCTGGACTACCCGGACAAGATAGTGTGGGTGGAGATAGTGGGTAGCGAGGCCTTCATATCGGTGACTGACGGCGGGGTGGAGAGGAAGAAGACGTACCCTGGTAAGCCCGATGTCACCGCCCTGCTGGCCAAGATCTCGGTGGCCCAGGTCCCCTACACGGGGGACTTGAGGGGGGCCAGGAAGGTGGGCGAGAGGATAGGCAGAGCCGCCCAGACGTTCGAGCTGAGGGAGCTCGTGATAGCCCCCTTCAAGCCCGTTGACGCGGCTGAGCTGGCGGAGTTCATAAGGGGGGTCATGGAGGGCGTGAAGTCCAGGTACGAGATACAGCTCAGGGCCTACGGCCGCAGGGTGCGGCGAGTCAAGGTCGTGGTGCAGGACTTGTACCAGTTCGTCAGGGATAGGAGGGGCGAGCCGATAATAGCCACTTCCACGAGGGGGAGGGTAGTGGCTGAACTCGCCGAGCAGATAAGGAGGGTCTTCGAGGAGCACGATAGGGTGAACGTCCTCATAGGCGCTAGGGAGGGGCTCCCGACAGGCCTGTTCAGGTACGCCACGATGGTGGTCGACGTGGCTCCGGGCGTGACCCTGGCGACCGACGTAGCCCTCTCCAGCTGTATAGTCGCACTAGTGGACGCGGCCCTCACAGTCGCTAAAAGCTGAGGATCTCCAGCGTGAGATGGAGAAAAAGCTGGCTACTCGACGGGCCTGAACTTCAAGCCGTACTCTATCACGCCATCTGGCCCCTGTTCCCTGTACCTCCTCAGGACAGCCTCTACCTCCATCCCGACCTCGACCTCGCCTGGCTCGACGTCAGTCAGCTGGGCTAAGACCCTGGCCCCGCCCTCGAGCTCCACTACGGCTATGACGTACGGCTCCAAGCCCTTGAACTCGGAGGGCGGGTGCCTTATCACCGTGTAGCTAATGACCTTACCCCTCCTCGGCAGCTCGACCTCCTCCAGGCCCTCGTGGCCGCAGTAGGGGCAGACCAGCCTGTGGGGGTAGACCAGGCTGCCACACGCTGGGCACTTCCCCCCCACCAGCCTGTACCTCTTCAAGCGCTCCCTCCACGCCCTCGGGACGCTCCTCGCCCACACCATCTCATCTCACCCTCCTAAACACGTGCACTAC
>QMRZ01000013.1 GCA_003649495.1 Thermoprotei archaeon
ATCGTAGACCCCGCTCCCTGATATGCTCACACGAGCTGGGCCCCGCTTAAGACTTCTCTCGTACTCTTCAAACTTCCTAGCCGCGCTCATGCCTCACTCGCCTCCTTCAGGATCTCCAGGATCTCCCTCAGTAGCTTCTTCATCTCCTCGAGCCTCTCCCTAATCAGCTCCTCAACCTCCTCGTCACTCAGCTTCTCGTACTTGAGCTCCCCCCTCCCCACTACGCCTCACCCGCGGATTTAAGCACATCCCGAATCTCCCTCAGAAGCTCCACGATCTCGTCCAGGTCCTCCAGCATAGCCCTTTGCCTAGCCCTGTAAGCACTCAACGCTTCCTGCATCTTCCTGACTTCAGCCACCTCCTTGAGAGAGGGCGTCTCTGTGAAGAGCCACTCCTCAGCCACCACTAGGCATAGGAACACGGTGCCAGCTGCCGCCACCACTGCTATTATCGCCAGCAGCAGGCCCCCCACGGAGGCTGCGTGACCGTGGATGACCAGGTAGTATGGCAGCAGGAAGCCCATGCTGAAGCCAACCACTCCCACTACGAGCATGTAAGCCACCGCGCTAGCCCTCACCTCCCTCACCCCCAGCCAGCCGAGCTATGAGATCAGGTGTGATCACTATCCGGAAGTCCCTAGCCCTGTAGTAGCGTCTAACGTGGGGCCTAGCCCCTGTCACCATCTCATATCTGCTCTCCACGAGACCCACCCTCTCCATAGCCTTGAGGTGTAAATGTACCAGGGGGTAGGGCATCCCGAGCATCCTGGCTATCTCAGACACGTACATAGGCCTCCGCCTCAACAGGGCTAGTATCCGGAGCCTCTCCACCTTGCCGAGCACCCTCATCACCTCCGCGAGCTCCTCAAGATTCTCGAACTCCACATCGACTAACCCCGCTATAAGGTAAACCTCTATGCTATAAAATTTTTGTTATATATCTTTTAAAGTTTTCGTACAGAGAGCTGGATGAGTGGCAACCCGTGATGGGTATGAAATAGCGCATTAAGCCACAGGTAGGGGGATGGTGACGGGCTTAGGCTTTAGAACCTTATCTCAAAGTCCTCATACTCCCCTTTATACTCCTCCCACCTAACCTCTACGTCCTCCACTACTGCTAGCGGCGGTCCTCGCCTAGCCCACTCTATAACCTCCCTAACTCTCTCCTCAGGCCCTTCAAGCACTGCCTCCACCCGCCCATCTGGTAGATTTCTCACCCACCCCTTAACACCCAGCCGCTTGGCGACTGCTCTCATGGACCACCTGAAGCCGACTCCCTGCACTAGGCCCTTCACGAATATGTGTGCCCTCACCATGTTACGCATACTCGATCCCCCTCCTCCCCCCTCACGCCCCCCTCTTCCTCATAACGATTACCGCTATGGCAACCGCTGCTATAGCGATGGCGGCGTAAGGGATTAGGTCCTGCCGCTGCTTAATACGCACCTCTAAGGTCTTAGACGAGGGTAAGTAGTAATCACTGCCATTAAATGAAACCGTAATTCTCCACTCTCCAGCGCCCAACTCAAGCCCCACGCTGAACCTGCCCCTATCCGAAGTCTTCACAACTTTGAGTAGCCGCGTCCCCTCAGCTGACTCAGCTATCACGTATAAGCTGGCGTTGACCAGCCCCGGCTCTAGCACCCCCCTCAGTTTAAATAACTCTCCTTCGAACACGCTCTCAGACTCCTCAATCTCTATCCTGGTGGGAAGGACGACTCTCACGAGAGTGGCATTATAGGCGTGCCTGTAGTACTCGTTGCCCAGCCACGAGGCGGCAACTTCGTACTCCCCGGGCACACTTACGCGGAACGTCACGTTGAACTCCCCCTCCCTGAGACGCGGCGTGGCCCTCAGCAGCGTGCCATTAGGTGCCCTAATGACCACCTCTACCGTAGCGTTGCTAAGATGCGGGCGTAGCTCACCCCACACCTCTATGACTCCCGCCTCCGCGGACGCGCGGAGGTTAAGCTTACTGGCCAGCTTCTCGACGAGCAGTGTTAAGCGGGTGGAGGAGGGGGAGTAGCGAGCTGAGCCGTTATAAACTATAGTCAGCGTCCATAGTCCCGTCTCGTTGAGCCTTAGAGTGAGCACCCAGCTCCCATCCTCCTTAGTAACCACCACTCTACGGTAGCTCTCGCCGCTGGGGCTCTGCAGCTCTACCAATAACTGTGCATTAGCGACTCCAGGCCTAAGTACTCCCCTCACCTTAAACTGGCTGAAGACCTTAACCTTGCTGGGGCACTGCACCTCGAGTTCTGTCTGCTTCACCCAGGGTAACGGCAGGGGCTTGAGAAAGCCCTTCACCCTAGCTAGGCTATCCCCCTCCCGCACCACAGCGTACTCCCAGTAGTAGAAGAGGGGGCTCGATACAGCCTCCCGCAACTCCCTCCTGAACTCCGCTATATAGTCGCTGTGACATACATTGCGCAGCCTAATCGTAACCACGGTGTACCGGGCCCAGTACTCCGAGGCAGCTGAGCTCCTTATAGCCTCAAGAGGGTCATTGCTTGGGAGGTGGAATGCGAGGTCTACGGGCAGCCACCCCCAAGGCGGCACGTAGACCTCGGCCCACGCGTGCCCCCAGTTCACGCCCAGGAAATTCACGTAGTAGTGCATGCCGGGCTCCCACAGCCTCCTCTCCTCACCATAATTGAAGTCGGCCACTAGCGCGATCTTCAGGTAAGCCGGTATGCCCAGCGAGCGGAGCATTAATATTAACAGGTTAGCCTGGTCGTCGCAGTCGCCCCGCCCCCTGCCCTCCTCCACAGCTGTGGGGGGCAGGGTCTCATTCGGGTACCTAGGGCCGACCCCTATGTCGTAATCCACCTTGCCCCATATCCACTTAACCAGCTTAGCTACCACGGCCAGCACCCTATCCTCGCCCCCAGCTAGCTCCCTAGCCTTCTCAGCTAGGTAGCGCATCCCCTCCTCATCGTACCTCCACGGCCCCTCGGGCCTCGCGTACGCTAGCAGGGAGGGAGGTACGTCGCCTACGAGGCCCGAGGAGGAATAGTTCAGGCTCGGCGGCCTAAACCTCATAGTGAGGACTCTAGCCACCACTTCAATGCTTAACGTAGCGAAGGGTGGTATGGAGCGCGGGCACCTCACAGCTAAGTAGCTGCTACCGCACTCCCTCTCAACTACGTGTGCCTGGCAGCCCTCAACTCCAGTCCCGTCAATCTCGACCGAGAAGTTGAGCAGGTGGGAGGACTGATAGGAGTCGTTGAGGGGGAGCGGGAGTAGTACCTCGTCCAGCGGGTAGGGGGCACTTGAGTTGTTAGCTATAGTGAGCCTCTCCCAGAAGTACGCCACCACAGCGCTAGGTGCTGCGAGCTGGGGAGGAGCCAGGGAAGCGACTAGCACTAGGAGTAGAGGCACTATGCGCCTCACACACAAGAAGTCGAGTGACTTGTCTTAACGCTTTTTATATGGGAAGAGCTCCCTGCCCCCGATGAAGAGGGAGCGGCTGGGCGTAATGCCCCTAAACGGGTTCTGGGAATTCAGGAGGGATCCCGGGGGAGTGGGATCTGAGGAGGGCTTCTATGAGGGCTTTGAATCCGAGTACCTGCTGGCTGTCCCAGCCAGCTGGAATGAGCAGGTCCCTGAGCTAATGAATTACATGGGCATTGCGTGGTACGCGCGGAGGTTCACTGTTCCCAAGGCTTTTGAAGGGCTAAGGGCGTGGCTGGTGTTCGAGGGAGTTAACTACAGGGCTGAGGTGTGGCTTAATGGCCGCTACCTAGGCGGCCATGAGGGGGGCTTCACGTCCTTCAGGCTGGAGGCCCCAGTGGAATACGATTCGGAGAACCTGCTCGTCGTTAAGGTGGATAATACCCTGACCCCCAAGTCGGTACCGCCCGGCAGGGGGCTTCACGGCTTCGAGGGCCCTTACTTCGACTTCTTCCACTACGGCGGCATACACAGGCCCGTGAGAGTGGAGTTCACGGGCCCCTCCTGGGTTGAGGAGCTGGCAGTAACTGCTCATGCTGATGGCCGCTTAAGGGCAGTAGTCCGTACTGGGGGAGAGGAGCCGGATAGGGTTTACGTGAAGGTGCTGGATGAGGGGAAGGTGCTCTACTCGGGTGAGGCCGCGCGCGAGGAGAGGGGAGTTTACGCCATTGAGGGGCTAGTGAGGGGCATCAAGCCCTGGGACATCGGGAGGGGAAGGGTGTACAAGCTTGTAGTGGATGTCTACACTGAGTCCCTGGCGGACTCGGTCTACGAATACATTGGCTTTAGGGACTTCGAGGTAAGGAGCGGGAAGCTCCTCCTCAATGGCAGGGAGGTAAGGCTTCTCGGCTTTGGGAGGCACCAGGATTTTCCAGTGTTCGGCAGGTACCTGCCTGAGCCTGTAGTCGTCAGGGACTACGCGATGATGGCTAAGCTTAATGCTAACTCCTTCAGGACGTCTCACTACCCCTACTCCAGCGCCGACCTGGACTACGCGGACAGGATGGGAGTGCTCGTGATACTCGAAGCCCCGCTCGTGGGCTTGAGGGAAGAGCACTTCAGAGATCGTGAGTACCTCGAGAAGTGTAAGCGAGTGCTCAGTGAGATGATCAGGGAGCACAGGAATAGGCCCTCTGTGATCATGTACTCCGTAGCCAATGAGCCGCAGAGCTGGCTGGACGAGGCAGTCCCATTCCTCAAGGAGCTGGCAAATACTGTCAGGAGCCTGGACCCTACGAGGCCTGTCACCTTCACATCTCACGCTCACATGGCTGGACGTGATGACAAAGCGCTGGGCGTTGCGGACGTCATATCGCTGAACTTCTATCACGGGTGGTACACGCTGCACGGAGACCTGGAAGCCGCGATCCGCAGAGTGAACGAGGATCTGGAGGAAGTGCACCGCCGCTACCCCAATAAACCCATCCTCATCACGGAGTTCGGCGCTGGCGCGGTAGCAGGGCTCCACAGCGACCCTCCTGAGATGTGGACTGAGGAGTATCAGGCCGAGCTCATCTCGAGGTACATAGACCTCTTCTCCTCCAAGGGTTACGTTAAGGGCATCCATATATGGAACCTCGTCGACTTCAAGACTCCTCAGAGCCACTGGAGGGTAGTCCTGAACAGGAAGGGCGTGCTGACTCGCACGAGACAGCCCAAGCTCGCGGCTAGAGTGGTGGCTGAGAAGTTCGGGAGGTTAAAGATGGGGGGTGGCACAGCTGAGGAGGCGTAGAGTGCTGGGACTAGTGCCCGCAGCAACTGTCTTTCTCCTATTCTTTGCAGCTCGCGGAGTTTACCTCCCCTTAACCCCTCTCTACGTGGAGGAGGTAACAGGCTCCTACTACCTAGTCGGCCTAGCAGCCATGGCATCGAGCGTCGCACTAGCAGCGTCCCAGTACGCGTGGGGAGCTCTCTCGGATATTGTGGGCCGAAGGGGGGTCGCGGTAGCTGGCTTAGCCTCCCTCTCGCTAGTTCTAGCAGTCATGCCCCTAGCTACACACCCGCTACAGCTGGTAGCACTCCGAGCAGTGGAGGGGATAGCTGTGGCAGCTATCTACACTAGCGTGCCAGCGGCAGTGGGGGATGCCGCCGCCACGCTGGAGCTAGGATTTGGGTCTGCCATGAGCCTAGCCAGGATGCTGGGCTCAGCGGGCTTCGCCACCTCCGCGCTGTTAAGCTCACAGCGTATTATGAGCTATGGAGCGGCATTTGCTCTGGCAGCCCTCCTCTGCGCCCTAGCCATACCGCCAGCTATGGCTATCGGCCAGCGGCCAGCCAGGGCAGCTGGGTTCAGCATCGTGGGTGCGAGGCGCCACCTACCGTTGTTAACAGCTGCTGCCACCTGGTCCATGGTGTTCATGGCTGTCACGAGCTTATGGCCGAACTACATGGCTAGCCTCGGCTACGGCTTTAGCGATGTCTACCTATACTGGGCATTGGCAGCCTACGGCGAGGCACCGCTCATGCTGCTGTGCGGCCTAATAGTAGACAGGGACTTAATGAGGGGAGCGCTGGCAGCATCCTCAGCATCCCTCGCCTTAACATATTTGCTGTACACGTACGCGCCCAGTAGGGCGGGACTCCTCATAGCTCAAGTGTTCCGATCAATCGCGTATGCCTTCTTCGAGATATCCACTCTCGCCTACGCCACTAGAGCAGCTGACGAGGCTCACAGGGGAGGCCTAGTAGGTCTGAGGAATACCGCAGTGAGCATCGGCTGGATACTGGGCTCACTGTATGGCGGGCTAATGGCAGAGTCCCTCGGGCTTAAGCGTATGATAGAGAGTTGTGTGCTCCTCCTCGCAGTGCCGACGATCCTCTTCCTCAAGGGCTCGAAGCGTTTAGATTAGATCCCCTTAACCCAGCGGTACACAGTCTTCAGCGGAACTCCAAGCTCCTCCGATATCTGCCTTACGCTCATCCCCCTCCTCCTCATACTCCTAGCTCTCTCCCTAAGGACCCTTCTCTCAGCCTTACTGTACCTGGACTTATTCTCGAACACTATGACATCCTCCATCCCAACTAGCGATAAGGCGAAGGTGAATGCTTGAAGCGCTCTGCTCTCTCGATAGAGGTAACCCCTCACCCTGACCCTATATCCCTTAGAAATGTACTCTTTAACCTCCAGTAGCGCTTCCTTAACCGAGTTGAAGGGCACTGAGGTGGTGGTGAATAATATCTCCACTAGCTTCTCGCCATGGTTGACATCTATGTCATAGCCCTTGCCGGACATGGCCACCACTCTCCCACGAACGCTCACTTATAAGTATTTCTCATATTAGCCAAAGATATAAATAGAGAAAAGCTTATGAGGCATTCCCATATTATAATAACCGAGAATTTGAGATGAGGTGGGAGCCATGATGGCATGGAGGGTCGTAGTAATCAGGGCCTTGAGGCATCTGATAACCGATAGAGGGCCTCCGCTATTCTTTACCTCAATAATGAAGCCGTCGGCACGTGGAATCTTCATCACTTTTCAGGGTGAATGCGTCTCCTCACCGAATCCATGATGCATCAGAGGGGGAACTTATAGTTACTTCAAAGGGCCAATCGCCCGGCAGGATCTGGGCAGATGGAGCTGGGGAGAATAAAAAATGCCCATTTAAGCGCTAGGTCCTAAGTCCGAGGCATATCCTAGAGATCTTCTCGATAGCCTTCAAGCCGCTGCCGGTGAGCGGGATGTAAATGCGTTCCTCCTTATCAATAGCACCCTCTGCCCTGGCCTTCTCTAAAGCAGCTAGCGCGGCAGCGGAGGTTGGCTCCACGAATAGCCCCATCCTAGCTAGGAGCTTAAACGCCTCAACTATCTCCTGGTCCTCGACTACAATGGCATCGCCATTCGACTTCTTAACCGCATCTATTACTTGTCTCAGCCTGGGGGGGTGAGGTATGGCTATTCCATCGGCTAGTGGCGCTCTAGGCGGCTCTCGGCCGTAGGGCCCGTGTAGCGCGTCGTATACTGGCGTGATGCCAGCGGCCTGTACAGCCATCATCCTGGGCACCTCATCTATCACCCCCAGCTTCCTTAGCTCGATGAAGCCCCTGTACACCCCCAGCAGCAGGCCTCCACTCCCCACAGGCAGTATAGCAGCATCTGGAGGCCCAGCTTGTTCAACACACTCGTAGGCTAGCGTCTTGAGGCCCTCGATGAAGAATGGGTTCCACATGTGGCTAGCGTATACAGCTCCTCCCAGCTCCCTCATGACAGCCCTATGCACCTCAGCTCTAGGCCCCCTAACCTCAACCAGCTCAGCGCCGTAAGAGGCTATCTGGACCCTCTTGCCGATGGGGGCGTCGGCTGGTACGAAGACTCTACACCGGATCCCCGCGGCCGCGGAGTAGGCTGCGACAGCAGCTCCCGCGTTGCCGGAGGAATCTATGGCCACCTCCCTAACGCCTAGAGCCTTGAGATTAGAAATCATCAAGCTGGCTCCCCTGTCCTTAAAGGATCCAGTGGGGTTCACGTAGTCGAGCTTCAGGATAAGCTCCACTCCCCAGAGGCGTTTGAGGATAAGCGGAGTGAAACCCTCACCCATGCTGACCACACAATTCTCCTCCAATAGGGGTAGGAACTCTCTATACCTCCACATGCTAGCGCTCCTACGTCTGAACTTATCAGTGTCAAACTCTAAGCCCTCCACGCTCATCGCCACGTCGAGGGGGGCACCACAGCTACACCTCCAGCTCAGCGACGTGGGCTCGTACTCCCTGCCGCACGAGCTGCACACTATCCTGAAGTTCCCCTCCACGTAATGCCCTAGGCTAGCCTACTTAAAAATCGAGTCAATGCTTAAATCAAACCAGCGCTGGACCACTGCGTGGCTAGGACTGTAATCCTAGCCCACGGCGACGCGGATGGCGTCACAGCCGCGGCTGTAGCCAAGTCCGTGTACAGGGGGGCTGAGGTATTCTTCACCCACCCCGTGGGCCTACTCGAGGATTTTCGGGAATTCGCCAAGGATGCTGAGCGCGTCCTAATACTCGACATATCGCTGGATGAAAAACAGCTGAAGGGCCTTCTCGAGGAGTTTAAAAGGTTTAAGGGAGGAATCCTCTACATCGATCATCACCCGTTGCCTCCCGGCGCTAGGCTAGAGGAAGTAGGGGTTGAAGTAGTGCACGAGGAGGGACCCTGTGCAGCTGAGCTGACATTCAGGAGGCTGAAGCCGGGATGGGAGATGAGTAGGGTTGCCCTCTACGGGGCTATAGGCGACTATGCGCTCGACACGCCGTGGGTCAGAGAGGCGATGCTGAGGTGGGATATTAAGAGCCTATTCCTCGAGGCTGGAACTCTCGTGTTAGGCCTCGACTACATAGGCAGGGATCACGAGCTTAAGCGGAGGATAGTCAATGAGCTGAGCAGGGATGTGTTACCTACTAGCATCCCAGAGCTCCTGATAGCCGCTACGGTGCAGGCTAAGCGTATTGAAGAGATGAGAAGGAAGTTGCCACAGCTCGTGAGGACTGGGAGGAGCGTGGCGTATGTGGTGAATCCGCCGGGTAGCTTAGGGCTAGCTGCGTTTTATGCCAGGGTTTTGGCTGATAAGCCCGTGGGGCTGGCTGCGAGTGAGAGGGGAGGCACGTACGTGATCAGTGTTAGGGCTGGTGATCCCCGCGTTGACCTGAACTCGCTACTGAGGCGCTTAGCACCGCGCTTAGGAGGCCATGGTGGGGGTCATCCACAGGCTGCTGGTGCCAGGATACCGGCTTCTCGATTAAGCGAGTTCATAGAGGAGCTCGATAGAGCTGTGAGCGCCGCCTGTAGTGGAAAAGGGTAATTACGAGGGCAGTGCCCTACAGGGAGGGAGGCCGTGGCTAGGTTGAGAGCGGGGGTAGGGGTTCGCGTGATAACTCCGCCTGTGGGCGTGCCGCTGGGGGGTTACGCCGCTCGAGTCGAGCCCGCGAGAGGCGTACATGATGACCTCCACGCCAGGGCCGTAGTCCTGGAAGCTGGCGGCGAGCGCGCTGCGCTGGTGTCTCTAGAGCTGTTATACGCGACTCGCGAGCTAGTAGAGGAGGTCAGGAGGGTGTGTGAGGAGGAAGCAGGGATCCCCCAGGACTCAGTGATGGTGGCAGCTGTCCACACCCACTCAGGCCCCTCCCTAGTGGGCTTCCACTCGACGCCGAGGCAGGGGTACCTAGAGGAGTACCTACGCCTGCTGCCGGGTCTCGTGGCCAGCGCGGTTATAGAGGCTACGCATAGGCTGGTGGAAGTGGATGTGAGGTATGGGCGTGGCAGAGTGGATAAGTGGCTCGTCAACCGCAGGAAGCCGGGCAGGGGACCCCTGGACCCTGAGGTATCCGCCCTATGCCTCGAGCATGGAGGCAGAGCCCTGTGCACAGTAGTGAACTTTGCGTGTCACGCGGTAGTCCTGGGTCACAATAACCTCCTGATATCAGCCGACTACCCCGGCTATGTCTCCACGACGGTTGAGCGGCTCTTAGGCGGCTCTTGCCTATTCCTCAACGGCGCGTGTGGCGACGTAAACCCGCTAACTCCCGGCACATCACTTGAGAGGGTATACGACAGGTCTGTGGGAACCTTCAAGCACGCGGAGGAGATGGGGGCTGCCATAGCCTGTGAGGCAGTGAAATCTCTGCTGAGCTCGGAGTCATCAAGTGTGCGTGGGGTGTGGGCTGCCAGGAGGCGCGTGGAGCTCAAGATCAGAGAGTTCCCGAGGATTAGCGAGGAGGAGCTCGAGGCTACTAGGAGATCCTTCAAGGACGCCCTAGCTAAGGGCAACTGGGGCGAGGCCTCCAAGTTGAGGTTCAGGCTAGCTATGATGGAGCTTGTGAAGAGGCTTGAGGAGAGGTGCCCTGATGGTGTGCTGCGGACGGAGGTACAGGCGCTGAGAATAGGGGATGCGGTGGTAGTCGGCCTACCAGGCGAGCCCTTCGTGGAGGTGGGGCTGAGGATCAAGGCGTCCTCCAGGGCAGGCCTAACGATGGTGGCAGGCTACGCTAATGACGCCATAGGCTACTTGCCGACGGATGAGGCGTTCGAGGAGGGAGGGTATGAGGTCTCCCTGCCTGTGTGCATAGTCGAGAGGGGGGCAGCGAGTAGGCTGGTGGATGAGGCGACGAGGCTGGTGGAGGAGCTACTTGCGGAGGGCTGAGGCGGTAAGCTTTTCCCCGCCGGAGAGCCTGAGCAGGGGGAGGAGCTTGTTAGACCTGCTTGAGCTTAAGGTGTTGCCTCGGAATTACTCATCAATGCTCCGCGACCACTTCGCTCGACTTGCCTACGAGCTTGATGCATCCCTGACTAGGCCATCAAGGCCGGAGGAGGTGGAGGGCTGGCGCCGTCGGGTGAGGGAGGCTCTGTGGGATGCGATGGGCGTTGAGCCTGAGAGAGCTGAGCTAAATGCTAGAGTGGTGCGCAGGAGGAGGAAGAAAGGCTACGGAGTGGAAAACATAGTATTCGAGAGCAGGCCAGGCTTCCTAGTAACTGGCAACCTATACCTCCCTGAGGGCGAAGGCCCCTTCCCAGCCATACTCAGGGTTCACGGCCACTACCCGCGAGGGAAGTTCCAGGCTGAGGTGCAGGCCTCAGCAGCTACGCTGGCTAGGGCGGGATTCGTGGTCCTCGCAGTGGACATGGTAGGCTACGGCGATAGGTGGTTCCAGGGCCACAGAGAGGGGGTGTGGCTCCCCGCTATCGGGATGAGCCTGCCGGGCTTGCTGCTGTGGGATAACATCAGGGCCCTAGACTACCTGGAGTCTAGGAGGGAGGTGGATCCGGAGAGGATAGGGGTCACGGGTAGCTCTGGGGGAGGCACTCAGACCATGTACCTGGCCGCCCTAGACGATAGGGTTAAGGCGGCGGTCCCCGTGGTGTCTGCCGAGGTGTTTGAGGATCAGGTGGCTAGCGGCCGTTGCTACTGCGAGTGCGTACCCGGGATCATGAGGTTCGCTAATGTGAGCGATGTCCTGGCCCTCATAGCGCCCAGGCCCCTCCTACTCATTTGCGGCATTCATGATGACGTGTTCCCCGTGCTGAGAGCTAGGAAGGCCTACCTCCGCCTCAAGAGGATCTACGAGATGATGGGCGTGGCTGACAGGGTGGCGCTGTATGAAGTGCATACTGGTCACGGATACTTCAGGGAGATGAGGGAGGCCATGTACCGGTGGTTCAACAGGTGGCTCCGAGGAGAGGATGAACCCATAGAGGAGCGCGACCTTGATCTAGACTCGGAGTACTCGCCCTCGCTCTCCTGCCTTCCAAGGCCTGAGGGAGAGACAATCGCCACTCTATACTACCGCAAGGCGCTGGAGCTGGCTAAGGCCAGGAGGGCCAGCCCAGAGGAGTGGATCCAGCGGGTGGGGGAGCTGAGGGTGAGGCTGATTGAGGACGTGTTTGGAGGCTTCCCCGAGGAGCTGATCCACGTCAGATCCCTTGGCAAGGAGACGTTGAACGGTATTGAGGTTGAGAAGCTGGCGATCAGGACCGAGTTGGACATCATAGTGCCAGCACTCCTCCTCCGTAGGTCCAAGGAAGGGGGGAGAAGGTGTCGTGTGTACTTATCACCCAGAGGCAAGGCGAGAGCCCCCTCGCTGGGCATCGTGAGGAGCTGGCTCGATGCGGGATACGCAGTGCTAGCCCTGGACTACAGGGGCGTGGGCGAGACCGCATTTAGTGAGGAGGTGGCTGTCAAGAACTCGCTCGTCCTGGGCAGGCACGTGCTGGGCATGCGAGTATATGATGTCATCAGGGCCATCGACTTCCTCCTGGGAGAGGCTGGGTTTAGTGAGGTGGAGCTCTACGGGGAGAGGGAGGCTGGCTTCATTGCCTTGCTGGCCGCTGCCTTAGATGAGCGTGTCAAGGCCGTTCACACCCTGGAGATGCCAGCTACTCTCGTGTCAAGAGATGGCTTCAGCTACCCACCATCCCTATTCCCACCCAACATCCTGAGATATGCTGACGTGCCAGAGCTAGCGGCCATGGTAGCGCCAAGGCCACTAGCTATAGAGCAGCCCATCGGCCCCCACCTGGAGCTACTCCCTCAGGAGGAGGCGGATGAGTGCTTTGAGTTCACGAGATATGTTTATGAGTGCCTCGGGGCTCCTCACAACTTCAGCGTGATATCCTACGCCTCAGGCTAGCCTGGATGGCAGCGGTCCCGGCGAGGTATAGTTTTTACCTAGTTAGTAAGCCTCATCATGGGTATGATAGGAGTCGCGGTCGTGGGCTTGGGCAGGATTGGGAGGCTTCACGCCGAGATCTTCGCTACGAAGGTTGAGGGGGCTAAGCTCGTAGCCGTGTGTGACGTCGTCAAGGGTGTAGTTGAGGAGGTCGGCTCCAAGCTAGGTGTCAAGCCTTACACGGATTATGGGGAGCTGCTCCGCGATAGGGCGGTGGATGCAGTCGTAATATGCACTCCAACATTCCTCCACGCCGAAATGATAGTGAGGGCGGCTGAGGAGGGCAAGCATGTGCTCTGCGAGAAGCCTCTCGCAGTAACTACTGAGGAGGCTGAGAGGGCGCTGAAGAGCGTTGAGAAGAGCGGGGTAAAGCTGCAGGTGGGTTACATGAGGCGGTTCGACCAGGCGTACTCGGGCGCTAAGAAGGCCATCGAGGAGGGGAGGATAGGGAGGCCCCTCGTCTTCATAAGCATCGCTAGGGATCCCGGCCCCCCGCCAGGCTGGGCGGCAGACCCGAGGAAGTCTGGCGGCATATTCCTGGACATGCTGAGCCACGACTTCGACATGGCTCGTTGGCTAATGTCGTCGGAGGTGAGAAGAGTATATGCCACGGGCGGCGCCTACCTCTACGAGGAGCTTAGGGAGAAGGGCGACCTCGACGTGGTTAACGTGTGCCTCGAGTTTGAGAGCGGGGCCCTCGGCCTTATCCACGGAAGCAGGAAATCCGCATTCGGCTACGACCTCAGGACGGAGGTGATGGGGTCGGAGGGGACCCTGTACGTGGGATCTCATCACGACCCCAACCTAGCCGTAGGCACTAGAGCTGGTGTCACGTACAGCGGCGTCAGCTGGTTCATGGGCAGGTTCTACGACGCGTACGTGAGGGAGGATGAGGAGTTCGTCAAGTCCATAGCTGAGGACAGGGAACCTCTTGTGACTGGGCTCGACGGTAGGAGGGCGATTGAGATAGCTGAAGCGGCGTGGAGGAGCGTCAGGGAGGGGAGGCCGGTAAGCCTGGTGTGACGCATGAAGCTGGCCGTAGTTGTGGCTCCGCCCACGGCGGGCTTTGAGGCAGTTGTCAGGAGGCCCCTGAGAGAGGCGCTATCCCTCCTGCAGGAGTACGGGTACGATGGCGTGGAGCTCAGCCTCCTAGACCCAAAGGTGATCGATAGGGGGGAGCTGAGGTCCATGCTGAGCGAGTATGGGCTAGAGCTGCCGGCCTTGAGCACTGGCCTCAACTACCTCCACTTCGGCCTCAGCCTAACTAGCCCCGATCCCGCAGTCAGGAAGAGGGCTGTCGATAGGCTGCTGGAGTTCGCGGACTTAGCATACGAATTTGGCGCTGCAGTTGTCATAGGGCTGATAAGAGGCAGGAGCGGGGGGCTAAGCCGCAGGTCTGCGTTAAAGCTCCTAGTCGAGGAGCTGAGGGAGGTCTGCAAGCGCGCGAGCCACGTAAAGTTCCTTCTCGAGCCGCTCAATAGGTACGAGACAGACCTGGTAAATAACGTTGAGGAGGCCCTAGAGGTGCTCGAGATGGTGGCTGTTGAGAACCTGTACCTCCTCGTAGACACCTTCCATATGAATATTGAGGAGCCGAGGATCGAGGTGTCGATAAAGAGGGCTGGGGGCAGGATAGGTCACGTCCACGTAGCTGATAGTAATAGGCTAGCCCCGGGGATGGGGCATCTAGACTTCAAGTCCGTGGTAAGTGCGTTGAGAGAGGTGGGCTACGACGGCTACTTATCAGCAGAGGTGATAGTTAAGCCGGACTTAAAGACGGTGCTAGAGGCGACTAAGCGGACGCTAGCCCCCCTCTTGGCTTAGCACGGGACATACGCTAAGCCACGCTCCGCGTCACGCACCACGTGACTGCCCCCTCACCCAGGGGTACAGAGAGTAGAGCTTCTCCACGCTCTTAGCGACGAGCTCCCTCGGATACTCGTATGGCGGCAGCTTGCCAGCCAGGAACTCGTCATATGCCTTGAGATCCAGCAGCCCATGTCCACTCAAGTTGAAGAGCACTACCTTCCTCTCCCCCTTCCTCTTAGCTTCCAGCGCGACGTCTATGACCGCCTTAACGGCGTGTGCACTCTCTGGAGCCGGCACTATGCCCTCTGTCCGTGAGAATAGGCGGGCAGCCTCGAATACCTCCACCTGGTTGTAGGCAACACTCCTATACACGCCCTTCCTGACGAGGAGGCTCAGGCTGGGCGCGGCGCCGTGGTACCTAAGGCCGCCCGCGTGTATGGGGGGAGGCATGAAGTCGTGGCCTAGTGTATACATTTTTAAGAGCGGAGTTAGGCGGGCTGTGTCGCCGTGGTCGTAGGTGTAGACTCCCCTGGTCATCGAGGGGCAGGCAGTGGGCTCAACCGCTATGAACTCGGCCTTAGTTGGCGCCTTCCCCGAGACCTCCATGTAGTAGAACGGGTATGAAAGGCCAGCGAAGTTGCTGCCCCCACCGACACACCCTATGATCACGTCGGGGTATCTATCGATCAGCTCCATCTGCTTAATAGCCTCAAGCCCGACTATGGTCTGGTGTAACAACACGTGATTCAGCACACTGCCTAGCGAATACTTGGTGTCATCATGAGTGGCGGCGTCTTCTATAGCCTCGCTTATAGCTATGCCGAGGCTGCCCGGGCTCTCAGGATCGCGCTCTAGCACGCTCCGCCCAGCTCTAGTCCTCCTGCTCGGGCTGGGCACAACCTCAGCACCCCAGAGCTGCATCAACACCCTCCTGTAGGGCTTCTGCTCATAGCTGACCCTAACCATGTACACTGTGCACTTCAAGCCGAATATGTTAGTGGCGAAGGCGAGTGCTGAGCCCCACTGCCCCGCGCCGGTCTCAGTCGTTAAGCGCTTCACGCCCTCACGCATGTTGTAGTAGGCCTGAGCCACCGCTGTGTTCGGCTTGTGGCTCCCAGGAGGGCTCACCCCCTCGTACTTGTAGTAGATCTCAGCTGGTGTCTTCAGGGCACGCTCTAGCCTCCAGGCTCTATAGAGGGGCGTTGGCCTCCACAGCCTATAGACCTCCAGGACCTCGCCGGGTATGCTTATGAACCTATCCCGAGAGAACTCCTGCCTTATGAGCCCACGAGGGAATATGGGCTCCAGGTTGCTCGGCCTCACAGCTTCACCATTGGGCTTTAGGGGAGGCGGCAGAGGTTCGGGGAGGTCAGGGACCACGTTGTACCAGTGGCGGGGGAGGTCGTCCTCCTCAAGCATCACCTTATACGCCTGCATCGGAGGTGAGCTACACACATACTCAAAACGATTTCTGAACCAATGCCTACACAGATTCCTGAGTATAGTTGATGCTTCGACATGGACCTTATTAAGCTAAAAATGTATGTTTTTATGCATGCAGCTCTGGAAGGAGATATCGAGGGAGTTCGGCAGGAGCGAGTCTAAAAGGAGGGTTGTCGTGATGCTAATTAGGCATGGGCTGAGCGTGAAGGAGGCTGAGAGGGGGGGCAGGTGGGGTCCAAGGGTCTTCCTTGGAGAGATACCGGTGCCTTATAAGAGTCTGGCCGCGGCATGTGGCGTCGACTGGAGGACTGTGAGGGAGACGCTTGAGAGAATAATCAGGAACCCCTTCCTAAGGGAGTTCTTCGGGAGGCTTGAGAATGCAGGTCCCTTCCTCAGGGGCGTGACTAGGCTGCTAGGCTACAGGTGCATCGTGGTGGAGACGGTGCGCGACCAGCCCGGCATCCTAGCCTACGTCTCAGGCTTACTGGCGGAGAGGGGGATCAACATACTGCAGGTAGTGGCGGAGCACCCACTCCTCGTCGAGAACCCGAAGCTGTACGTCATAATAGAGGGCGAGCTTCCTGAGGGGGTCATTCCGAGGCTATTGAAGCATGAGGCCATAAAGAGCGTCACTGTGTACTAACCCGTTTATACCTGGCAGAGCCATTTATTCACGGTGGGAGAAGTGAGGGCAGCAGTCCTATACGCAGACTTCTCGCCCAGGCCGGGGTACAGGCTAAGCGATGAGGAGGCTAGGACCCGTAAGGTGAGGGAGGGGAACAAGGTCTGGAAGAACCCTCGCCTAATCCTGGAAGAGAGGCCTGTCCCCGAGCCCCGGGGCGATGAGGTCCTGGTGCGGGTTAAGGCTGTCGGGATATGTGGATCCGACGTGCACTTTGTTGAAACCGACGAGGATGGCTACATCATCTACCCCGGCCTCACTCGGTTCCCAGTAGTGATAGGCCACGAGTTCAGCGGAGTAGTGGAGAGGGTGGGGCCAGCTGTCCGTAACATAAAGCCCGGAGACATGGTGACCAGCGAGGAGATGCTGTGGTGCGGCGAGTGCGACGTGTGTAGGATGGGATACCTGAACCACTGCATCAGGCTCAACGACCCAGCAGATATGGAGTATGGGGAGCTGGGCTTCACGCACGATGGCGCGATGGCCGAGTACGTGTTGGTGAGAGAAAGGTACCTGTGGAGGATTGACAGCCTATTAGACACCTACGGCAGTGAGGAGAAGGCCTTCGAGGCTGGGAGCCTGGTGGAGCCAACCTCGGTCTCCTATAACGCGATATTCACTAGGGCTGGCGGCTTCAAGCCAGGCGCCTACGTAGTGGTGTGGGGCGCCGGGCCGATCGGGCTAGCTGCTATAAGCCTCTGCAAGGCTGCTGGCGCTGGGATGGTCATAGCATTTGAGATTAGCGAGCCACGCATTGAACTCGCCAGGAAGGTAGGCGCAGACCACGTGCTCAACCCACTCGAGCTGAGGAGGAAGGGTGTTGAGCCCTACGAGAAGGTGCTCGAGATAACCGGCGGCGAGGGCGCAGACATGCACGTGGAGGCAGCTGGCGCTCCCGCCCAGACCCTGCCCCAGATCCAGAGGAGCCTGGCTGTGGGCGGGAAGGTGGCGTGGATAGGCAGAGCCCCCAGCGAGGTCCCAATCTACCTGGAAGTATTCCAGGTTAGGAGGGCGCAGCTCTTCGGCAGTCAGGGGCACTCGGGCTGGGGGAACTTCAAGAACGTCATAAGGCTGATGGCCGCCGGGAAGGTGGATATGACTAAGATAATCACGAGTCGCTTCAGGCTAGAAGAAGTAGAGAAAGCGTTTGAGAGGGCTAAACAACGCATCGATGGGAAAATAATAATAAGGCCCTGAGGGGGTGGAGGGCGTGAGCGAGTACGAGTCGAGGTTCTCCAGGCCCGTCTACAACAAGTTCGGAGGCAAGATATACCTGGATCAGATGACAGTTGAGGAGATCCAGGAGAGGGTTAAGGAGAACGACATCGTGCTCGTCCCCTGCGGCTCCATTGAGAACCACGGGCTAGCAGCCCCAGTGGGCGAGGACACGCTCATAGGGACTTACATAGCCGAGAGGGTGGCCTATGAGACGGGGGTCACGGTCGCGCCCCCGATATTCTACGGCAGCCACCCCAGCCACCACTACGGCATGCCTGGTACTATACCAGTCGAGAAGGAGGCGTACATAGGCTACGTCTTGTCAGTGGTTAAGTGGCTTAGCCACGCTGGCTTTAAGAAGATAGTACTCTTCAACAGCCACGGCCAGGAGTACGTGCTCCCCATAGTCAAGGACCTAGCCATAATAAGGGAGGGAGTACGCGCACTCATACTAGTGACCAGCTGGTGGGCCTGGGTTAGAGACCTCCTGCAGGCGGGGAAAGAGCTTAAGCCGGGGCTCGTGCTTGAGACCCCCTTCGTCCACGCCGACGAGCTCGAGACTAGCGTGACGTGGTACGTAGCCCCAAAACTAGTTAAGCCGGAGAAGCTGAGGGAGTCAGATGCGGAGGAAATGGTAGCTGTCATACCGGATAAGTGGGTGGATAAGGCTGGAAATGTCTACGGCAGGCCCTTCAGCTGGTACGACGTCAGCCACTACATGGAGATCCACCACTACCCTAAGGGCAGCGTAGGCTACCCCAGCAAGGCAAGCAGGGAGAAGGGAGAAGTCGTGGTGGAGGCCGCCATCAAGCGCATTGTCGAGTTTATAGAATGGCTCAGGGAGACCTATCCCCCGGGCAAAGTCCCGCGAGTCTGGCCTGAGCCCGGAGATTTCAGGTACTAGGCTCGACATTAAACTCTTTTTTAATATTCTCCCTTATTCTCCTCTAATATTCAACCAAAGGCTGGTACAGAGCGAGTTCTAAGCCTTGTTAGCTCCTTGAGCGTAGGTACGCATCAACGTGTCTAGCTGCTCTCCAGCCGCTCTCCATGGCTCTGTAGACAGTGCTGGGCCCCTGCGCCACATCCCCCGCCGCGAATACTCCCTCTACGCTGGTCATCATGTTATCTCTTACCCTCACCCTGCCATCTGCCTCAAGCTCAGCCCCCAGCTCCACTAGTGGCTTGGGCGGCGTAGGCCTGAGGCCAGTTGCCACTATGATCGCATCCACATCGATTACTCTCTCAGTGCCCGGCAGCGGCTCAACTCTTTCCCACCTGCTCCTGGTGGGCTTCACGCTTATCAGCTTGAGCGCCTTCACTTCAGGCCCTCCGATCACCTCGAGGGGTAGGGCGTTGTCGACAACTTCTATGAGCCCCCTCACCGCCATCTTTGCGAGAAGCGCTGCTGCTGGGGCGATCCCGAGAGGCCTCCTGTAGATCAACGTGGGCTTAACTCCGTACTCCCTCACTAGAATCTCACATACGTCAGCTGCAGTGAGCCCCGCCCCCACC
>QMRZ01000014.1 GCA_003649495.1 Thermoprotei archaeon
GGCCTTAAAAGAGTACGCGGAGAAGGTGGGGATAGGGAAGCCCTATTACGCAAAGGCGGGCATCCTCAGGAGGGCAGGCATCCCGGGCTACGGTAGCTGGTTCACGCGAAAGGCTGAGGCGGGAGCTGGACCCCTATACGACATAGGAGTTCACGCCCTCGACCTCACGCTCTGGCTAATGAACGACTTTGAGGCTGAGGAGGCTTATGCCTCAACTTACGCGAAATTCGGCCCTAAGGGTAAGGGGCTCGGTGATTGGGGCAAGCCTGTACCTGGCGGCCCCTTTGAGGTGGAAGACCTAGCTGTAGCCTTCATTAAGATGAAGAGCGGCGCCACCGTGTACCTAGAGGTTAGCTGGGCTGGCCATGTCAGGGAAGGCACAATATACGTAAACGTGCTGGGAGAGGAGGGAGGCCTCGAGTTCCCAGGTGCTAAGGTGTACTGTGAAGAGGGCGGCGTGACTGTCGATAAGCAGCTGAGGTATAGGGAGGAGGATCCCTACATCGTGGAGATGAAGCACTTTAAGGAAATAGTTGAGCGCGGAGTCGAGCCCGTGACAAAGCCCGCGGAGATGGTGAACCTGCAGGCAATACTGGAGGCCGCGTTGAGGTCAGCTGCCGAAGGGAGGCCTGTGAAAATAACAGAAGTTATTTAACTCACTTAAGGCTTACAACCTTCCCGCTTTTTGCCGCTTCATCCAATGCTAGTAGCACCCTAGTCACTCTGTATCCCCACTCGACTGAGGGGAGGGGCTCAGTGTCCTCTACTATGCACTCAGCTAGGTGATCAATGGAGCAGTGGTAATACAGCCTTACTTCGCCAATTTCCTTCTTACCTAGCGTCTTAACTCCCTCCTTGCTGATTACCTTCATTAGAGGCTCATGGGGGTTAAGGACCGCTAAGGAGCCCTCAGTACAGTATATCTGAATTGGAGGCATGTGAAGTTGTGTAAACGTAGTGTAGTTGGCTAGTGTCACAGCTAGGCCACCAGCCTCGTACTCGAGCACCCCTACCACATTATCGAATGCCGAGACCTCAACCCGGATACTCGGTTTCAGGTCGTAGAAGTAGTAAATCCCCCGCCCATAAGTGTCACGCCTTATAGCTGCAGTCACCTCCTCGGGCTTAAGTATTAGCCTTTGCTTCAATACTATTGAGCCAGTGGCGGAGACCCTTGAGGGGAGGCCGAAGAGGGTGACTAGCCTAGCCACGTCGTAGACGGCCAGGTCATATATCACTCCACCCCCTCTCTTATCATCGAAGAATGCCTCTGACCACGTCGGCCCGCTATGGCCGGTGTGCCAGATTGAGTAGCAGTGCTGCCCTAACTCCTTGAGTTCTCTCTCAATCACCTTGGTCAGAGGTGATAGTAGCGCATCTGAAGGCTCGATGACGGCTTTAATGCTGTTCCTCTTCACGCTATCAACCACCCTCCTAGCATCTTCGAGGGATAGCGCCATGGGCTTCTGTAGGATGAAGTGCTTTCCCTCCTCAGCTGCTCTGACAGCTAGCTCTGAGTGCGATTCATGGCTGGTGGTTATCACAACAGCCTCTACCTCAGGATCCCTCAACAGCTTATCAGGGTCCTTGTACCACTTGCGCGCCCCCCATAACTCCGCGCTCCTCTTAGCCCTCTCAGCCACTACATCACAGACTGCCACTAGCTCATGGTTCTTAGCTATGTGTGGCATATAGTAGTTGTTAGATACATTGCCGCAGCCTATAACACCAAACCTTATCCTCCTCACGAGCTTCCCCTAGCTCTCCAGTAAAAAATCGTTACCCATTACGTGTTGAGTCATGCCCTCTCCTTAAAACCCTCTCCAGCTCGTCGCGTCGACGTGTCAGCAGCACAGCTGCTACATGTGTGCAGATCATCCTACTCCTCCTATTGCCGTATGCCCTGCCGTAGCAGTCGCACACGTACCTGCCTCCTCTGCTTAACCACACATTGTACATGGAGTAGTGATCCCCAGGTATGCCTGGGACTAGCCAGTGCCTCCTGCCTACTTGGCGTACACCCATTATGGCCCTCGCCAATGCTCGGAGGTACCATGAGGTAGGCTTATCGAATATCACCCTAAGCTCCAAATAGGCCGCATAAAGCTCCTCATATCCCGGGGGAGGCTCACCTGCTAGTATCCTCCTGGCAATCCACATTGCATCTTCGAAGCTTATCCTTTTCAGCATTCCTCAGTACTAAGCGTGCGTCAGCACTTTAATATTAAGTGGAGTTACTCACATAGGGGATGAAGAAGGCGTTGAAAGCTGAGTAGTGAAGAGCAGCTCGCCACTGACCTCCTCTCCGGCGCCGAACGTATAAGCTCCAATTTCTTAAAAACCAGTTACTATATTATGTGCATCCAGATTGGGTCTGGAGTTAGCAATGCTTCTCCTCCTTATAAGGGGGAAGTAGTACGCCAGCAGCGTTGAGAATCTTCACAACCTTAGAGGGTGATATTCCCAGCTCCGAGAGCTTTATCGAGGCATTCCTCGGGGGATAAGTCCACGCTACCATGCACTCCTCATCCTCCCCAACGAACATATGAGCTTGCACGATCCCAGCCATCTTCATAGTACATATGTACTTCTTGTCATGCAAGCAGTTAATCATCACAGCATAGGCCACGTGCGCTGGCTTTGGGAAGCCCCAGAAATCTCTCAAGCCGAAGCGATCCTCAACGTCTGTGGCATTACAGCCCCTACCTCTATGATTATGCCAGATTATCTTCTCGACGCCGGCACGCAGCGCTAAGACGGGTACTTTTACGAGGTAGTCAACCTCTTCCCTGCGAGTGAGGGCTCTGACTGGGTGGCCGTCCGAGTACATCTGTGGCACACCAGCATCATTTCGAGGAGCTCCCACCTCGGTGTACCATATGGGCAGTATCCTGCCGTACTCCTCCATGAGCCCCCTGACCTTATTAATGAACTGACCATGCCACTCCTCAGGAGTCTCGAGATCTGGCCACTTGTAGGGGTGAAGCGATAGGATGTCGACCACATCGGCTACCCCACTCTCAAAGAACTCTCTTAGGGCTTCAAAGTCGAGCTCCGCTATCTGGTACGCAATCTTAATGCTGGAATTAACAGCCTCTTTAGCCTCGCGAGCAGCTCTCAATTTAGCTGCTAGGTTCTGCCAGTAGTAAATCCACTTGTCCCTATTCCTCCTCCAGGCTAAGTTCTCCTCTAACCCCTAATTCCCACACCGGCACACTTGGATTCGCTGAGAAAAGAGTCATCAAAGTACTCGCGAAGCCTCTTCAGATGCTCTCTCGAAATGGGTTTCGTGTTATCACACTTCCAGGGTCCTCCAATGACTAGCGGTATCTCTATCCTCTCGTTCCTACGATGGTACTCCATCTCCTCATGCCACTGTGAGGGAGATGAGAACTGCAGGTCAGTCAAGGTTTTAATCCACGTAGCCCCCAGGTAGGGATCTTCAACATCTACGTGGACTAAGCCGAGGGGCGATGAGGGATCAGGCGTCCTCACCTTAGCCGCTAGCAGTACTGCGAACCCATACTCCCTGAGAGGAATGAATTCCGTGTCCCCAAGTAGGAGCACAAGTCCATAGTAGCCTACCTCCCCCAGAAGGGGGAATGTACTGTGTTCCACCCAAGTTCCAGCAGAATGATTTCCGAGAGAGGCCTACCGCCACTGGCAGCTAAGATTAGCTGAGGCTTCACCGGATGCCAGCTTCAAGACTGTCTCGACGCTGAAATTCTCTTCAGGTCTGAACACATGGTAAGGGTTATCACCATGCATCACCTCTATTACCGTTTTCCCGGTACCGTCCACGACCCTGCTCGAAATAGCGGATGAACAAAACTCCTAGAAGAGCTATGACAATAAGCATCACTAACGCAGCGAGCCTACTGAGCTTTAAGAGATGCGAGGCGACGATAACAGTCACAATAACATGAATAATTCCAGGCCTCTACATAGCTATCTAAGGCTTACAAGCTTGGTAGCCGTCCTTTAGGAGTGAGGCTATGCTGACTACTCTTCCCAGCCTAAGCGTGTACTCAACTGGAGGGAGCTCTAGCTGGCAGCCGTAATCGGCTATGCTACGCACGCGCCCAGTGGCTATTGAATACGCTTCATCATCCTCCAGCAGTGTCAGGACATAGGTGAGGAGGTCATGGCTAACTACTGCCCGCCCCTCGCTGAGCGGATAGCAGAAGGGGAGGTGCACCTCCACCCCCTCTCCCTCAAGCGTCAGTCCTAGAGTCACCCACAGCCTCCGCAGCTCAAGCCCTCTTGCAATCTCTAATGCTGTGAAGACTGCTCCATCAACGCTAAACTGGCAGGGGCCGAGGCTTCGTGAGGTAGCGCCTCTGATCGCAGCGGTTAGTAACCTCCTCGTTCTACCCCTCGGCGGAAAATTCCCCATGATGCCCCCAACTACCACATACTCATAACGTTGAAGGTCAGGGGGAGACAGGAGGGCTTCCGCCTGCGGATCCAGGATCAGTAAATCTTCTGAAGGTGCCAGATCTTTAATGCTATGGGGATGCACCTCAGCAAACTTTTCAACGCATCGCCTCTCGCTCTCGTCCTTAACATTGGTGACTACGAGTTCTCCAGCTAGCTCTGCCGCATGTCGATACTCTAGGTAAGCCCACGGAGTTAGCACAGGCTCTAAATGCTCTATTACGACTGTGACCATCAGGCTGTGGTAGCCCCTCCTCGTGGAAATTTCTTGCTACCCTCCCGTAGTGAGGCATGATGCCTAGACTTGTCGCCTCAGGCGTGACGCTCATCCACCTATCTAGCTAGCACAGGCTGACAAAGGTTATTAGTTAGCGTGCCGCTTACCACTGGCCTCGCAGAGGTGGTTTAGGTGAAGTACGCTGCTATGGGTGCATTCCCACGCCTATTCGAGTGGAAGGTCAAGGAGCAGGCGAGAGCCAGGATAGTGTGTGTCGCCGACGCCCACGAGGTCGCCGAGTGGGTGGCTAGGAGGCTCAGGGCCGTAGGGTACGACGTGGATGAGGTTGTGGAGGTGCCAGCATCCAGCGTCGACATAGCAGTTGCTGTAAAAGATGCGTTAAAGGAATGTGATATAATTGTAGTGGCAGGGGGAGTAAAGCCAGGCGCTGCACCAGCGTTCAAGGGTATTGCAGATGCATTAGGCAGGAAGTTGATCGAGAATAGGGAGGCATTAAGACTGGTAGAGGAGTATTACTACATACTGCATAGAGAGGGAGGCCGGGACGCCTCCTCCTTCAGGATGCCGGATGAGGCTAGGTCGCTCGTAATGCTCCCTGAAGGCGCTACAGTGTTACCTAACCCGCGCGGCCCAGCCCCTGGCGTAATCATAGAGGAGGAGGACAAGTTCCTCCTATGCCTTCCTCCCTCACTTATAGAGGCTCGCGAGATATTCGAGGATGAGGCAGACCCCTACGTCAGGAGCTTGTTAGGCGTCAACTTGTCAGCAACGATCCACTTAATGACGAAGATATGGGATCGTAAGCTTCTCTATGAAGTCGTGGAGGAAGTCTCTAGGAGAGAGCCCTGGATATTCATCCAGTTGAAGCATAACGTCTACTCGAAGGAGGGGTGGGGCCTTACCATAACAGTCTTCGCCAAGAGCGCTGATGAACTGAGTGACAAGCTCGCCAGGGCAATCAAGTTTGTTGAGGGCGTGTTAGAGGAGAGAGGGATCGAATACATTAAAAAGGAGGATTCATACGTATAGCTGCGGAGCCCCTTTCTCGGCTCCGCGGCGGCTGTCATGAGGCCCCTCATCTTAGGCATAAATGGGTCGCCAAGGAAGTACGGGAACGCACTTAAGCTACTAATGGTAGCGCTGGAAGGAGCTAAGAGCGAGGGAGCTGAGACTAAGGTATACCACTTGTATGACATGGACATAAGGCCATGCCTAGGCTGTGTCAGCGACTCCGAGAAACTGTGTAGGTATCCGTGCATTATAGAAGATGACATGAAGCGGCTCTACGATGAACTGTTAAAGGCAGATGCCTTCATACTCTCGACACCTGTCTATTGGTACGGAGTGAGCGGAGTCGTTAAGAATTTCATAGATAGGCTAACAGCCCTCGAGAACATGATATACTTCGATGGGCGAAGCTGGCTTGAGGGCAAAGTTGCAGGCTTCATAGCCGTTGGTAATGACGTGGGGGCTCTAGCCACGATACAGAACCTCATGGCAGTGCTCAACTCCATGGGAGTATTGATACCTCCATGGGCACTAGCCTACTACGAGGGTAGAGGCGATGTTCTGGATGACAAGCAGCCGATTGCGGATGCTTGGAACATCGGCAGGATAGTCGCTGTAACTGTGAAGATTCTGAGGAGCCATCGCATAGAGAGGTGGTACCTAGAGGATAAGGAAGCTATTACAGCAGCTGTGCGCTATGCGAGGGAAGTAATCAGCAGGCTGAGGAAGAGCCAGGAGCGTGAAAGGTTGACTATGCTCGAGAGGCTTAGATCCCTAGACTAGGGCGGGGCGAGGACACGCGCTTAGAGTTACACTTACTAGAGTCCTAACGTCAGAACAACTTTTCCCATACTCCAGCTAGGAGCCCTCTCTTGACGTAGCGTTCCCGGTCTCTCTTATGGGCTATCTGTGGCTAGTAGTCTTGAGCTCTGCTTTCATGGAAAACGGTGCTTGGCGGGACTGGCGATCTCGGTCGCTTTCTTGGAGAGTGCGGCTTTAGTTCTTTTCATCTCCCTTCGATCAAATTTACACATGTCTTTCAAGCGCTTTGGTTGAATACGAATTTTTCTTAACTTTTACTTTCTTTCAAATGCCTATTCCAATTCTCTACGCTTATCTTTTCCTTCCCCCGTATTCCTCTTCACTTGATTTCCATTAGGAAGCTTGATCTGCGGGCTAATCATCCCAAATTTTTTCTCCTGTGCTAGGTTCCATGGAGCTCTCAAGGCTCAGGCTCGTACTACAGAAGCTCCCTGGCCTTCGCCAGCGCATTGCCAGCTCGTCCGTGTAAGTCACCATGACTAGGTAGCCCTATCCACGATTACTGACGATCTCGGCTGTCAGGGCTATGTCAGCAGTCTTCGCGGTAGCTCGAATCAGCCCATCTGCCAGCCGAGGAATATCGCCGTTCTTCCCGTCCGTAGCTTCATGTATTGAACTACTCTTTCTGTATCCGCCGCGGGCGGGCTCATCACGGCTCACCACCCCCCGAGCCCGACTGTGGGAGCGCGTCCGCCCCCAGTTGCCTAGGGCCTCACCGCGCTCCCCTCATCAAACCCAGGTTCACGGAGAGTCCCCCTCACCTAGATCATCGAGCTTATCCCCACGCCCAACACCACCACCGCCCCCCATAAATCTTCCATAGGAAGACGCACGGTACAGAAAGCTACAATCTAATGTTCCAGCCCAAGGTCACGCTGGCGATTATGAGGAGTACTGTGGCGCTCAGCTCGATAGGTGCCACAGTACTCCTGGATATACGGGTTACCCTTAGGATCAGTGTGCTCACACAAGATTCTTTTTAACCTGCTTATGATCTAAATAGAAGCGGTGAAGTCCCTTGTCTTCCAGACCTCAGATACGCGGTGCCACCCAGGAGGAATTGGAGGAGGTAGTGAGGTTGAATGCCGAAGTCTTCTCGGAATACCAGCAGAGGCGTAAGTACTTCAGGCTGGCGATATCCTACGATCCTTACCACAGACCAGAATTTAACCGAATAGCGATAGTCGATGGCAAGATAGTGAGTAATGTTCGCATAGTTCATAGAAGGATGCGTATAGGCTCATCGTTAGTCCTAATGGGGGGAATAGCTGATGTTAGCACCTTAGTACCCTACCGGAGGAGAGGTCTCGCCACTGCCCTCCTGAAAGATGCCTTGAACTACATGAGAGAGCATGGTTATGTGGTATCCCTCCTTTTCACGGGCATAGCTCCCTTCTACAGGAGGCTGGGATGGGAGATCGTGCTCCATAATATCTCGATCTCAGGCGATGTACTATCACTTGCTAAGAGGCTTGAGGACTTCATGAACTCCCGTAACATTCCCAAATACGAAATTCGCAAATTTGAAGAGAATGACTTGGAATCTGTAGCTCGCGTCTACGATGAAGATAACCGATCACGCACTTGCACCATCGAGAGAACCTTAGAGTACTGGCGTCTGCGCTTAAAAGGATCCTTCGAGCTCGGCTTTGAGACTCCCGAGGGCTTCTTAGTAGCCCTTAGAGATGATTTTGTTGTAGCATATATTCGTAGCAAACTTGATGAGCACACATGCTCCATCTTAGAGGCATGCTCCCTGAGAGGATTTGAAGGCGCTTATGTTTATTTGTTAAGGAGACTTCTCAAGCTGTGCGTTGAGCGCCGCATAGGCTCGATAAGAGCCTTATTACCGGAGGATCATCCCATGACGTGGCTCCTCATCGAACTAGGCGCCCATCTCTCAAAGTCGCGCTCAGGCGCTATGCTCAAAGTGGTGGATCAAGTGTCTCTATTCCGGGCTCTAGCCGATGAATTGTTAGCTAGAACTAGGAAATCTGGTATTGCCAGCCAGAAAAAGACCCTGGCTATAGAGACTGATATTGGAGTTTGCTCTTTAAGAATTTCGGAGTCCGAAATAGAAGTTCTCGAGGAAAAAGCGCCCTCTCCTGATGGAGTACTAAAGGCGGATCAAAGAGTTCTAGCTCAGCTCATTACCGGATTTAGAGACGTAAGGACTGCAGTAGGCTACGGTGATGCTATCGTTCATCCTCATGAAGCAATCAAACTGTTTGACGCTTTGTTCCCACCAGGCAATCCCTACTTTTGGAGTTTTGACAGCTTCTAGAACCCTCCCTTTGAGCAGTTTATCAAAGTCCTCCTCTGACAGCCTAGTACCGTAGTGCTCTTAAAGTCTTTTCACAATCCCTTCTCCTTCCCTCATCGATAAAGTCAGAATAGAGCACCCTCCTACCCGGACACGTAAAACTATAATAGGTCCCGGGGATGCCATGAAAGGTTATCACAGAAATTTCAGCAACCTACCCTGTCCTCATCGTTCAGGCCGGGAGTAACTCATCACATCAGCACCCCATCAAAGACTGTGGTTAAAGGACTTTCGGTGTATATTACGCATCTTTTTTAAGCTAAGTGGTTGAAATACCTTGAATGTGGTGACATCCTCGGATGTAGAGAAGGCTGTGTACAGGGCTTTCAGGTCTGCATGGGAGGAGGAGAGGGGGACAGGTATTGCGCCACCTAACGTCGTGAGAGTAACTGAGCTCGTCCAATGTCTTTTGAAATCCTGGCTCGAGAGAGTGCATGGCTACTTACCTAGCGATAAGAAGCTCGTCGTACTGGTACTGGGAGATGACGTACACTACTTGATGAACGCTAGATTCCCCCTAGGCGAGGGCGAGGTGCGTGTGGAGAAGGAGTACAGAGGCGTGAAGATACGGGGCAGGGTTGATAGGGTCCTGGGGGATGCTGTCCTGGAGTTTAAGACCGCGTCGCGGGTGCCGCTAAGCCCGCTAGACCATCATGTAGATCAGCTACAGCTTTACCTCTGGCTAACGGGTAAGGAGAAGGGTTACGTGGTCTACGTATCGAAGGTGAATGGAGATGTCAGAGCCTTTGAGGTGGTGAGGGATGAAGAAAGGATATCTGAGTTGCTAGATAGGGCTCTCACCCTCTCTAAGTGCCTCAAAGAGGGAGTAAGGCCTAAGGCGGAGCCTGGCTGGCTCTGCAAATTCTGTGAATTCAGGAATAAGTGTAGTTAAAATGTTAACGAAGTTTAACCAACTTCTCTTCCTTGGCGTGCGCCTAGTTGTCAGATTGAAATGTCCAAGGCGGATTAGGATTTCGGCACCTGAGAGAGGGTCTCTACGTCAACCAGCATCTATGTGAGCTAGTAATGACAAGATTAGTGTTAAAGGGGTGGCATAGCTATAATCATCGCCGCCTTTTAAGGCCCTTGTAAAGAGATTTAAAGGCTCGGGTGAGCGCTCCCTTGGGGGAGGATATATGCGGCTAGTATTCATCGGCCCCCCTGGCGTGGGTAAGGGTACTTACGCTACCGCCATCTCGAAGAGATACAGGATTCCCCATATATCAACAGGAGACATGTTGAGAGAAGAGATTAAGCGTGGAAGCGAGCTTGGAGTACGAGTGAGGGAGTACGTTGAGAGGGGGGAGCTTGTTCCAGATGATATAATAATAGAGCTAGTCAGGAATAGGCTTAGCAGGGAGGACTGTAAGCGGGGCTTCATACTAGACGGCTTCCCTAGGACGCTAAGGCAGGCTGAGGAACTCGATAAGATGACTAAGCTGGATCTCGTGCTCAACTTTGTGGCGCCAGACGAGGTAATAATTGATAGGCTGAGTGGGAGGAGGATCTGCAGGAAGTGCGGGGCCATATACCATGTGAAGTACATGCCTCCCAGGGTTCCGGGCAGGTGTGACAGGTGTGGAGGGGAACTGTATCAGCGAGAAGATGATAGACCAGAAGTCATTAGGAGGAGGCTTGAGTTGTACAGGAGGCAGTTTAAGCCCATAATAGAGTACTACAGGCGCAAGGGGATACTTGTCGACGTGGACGCTAGCGATCAGGCAGAGATTGTCGTGCCACGCATCGTAGAGGTGCTAAAGTCGAAAGGGCTTGTCAGCGATCAGTAGTGAGTCTCAAAGTAACAATTCTCCTTCTCCGCTCCCCACACCCCTAATCTTACTGAATAATGCGATGAGAGTGGTTGCAGTTGAGTAGCAGGCGTTTTCCCGCTATGAGAAGCTGTAATGCTAAAGTTTATTACACTACTCGGTCTTCACTCCAGCGAAGACCGCCTTAGCGCTTGCATGAAGGTGGGAGCTTGAGTGAGCAAATAACCTCGGGAATTACGAAGAGGCTGCTACTGTTCCTCGTGCTCCTCGTACTGCTCTTCGTTCCCTCCAACGTCTACATATCGTTAGCTGGCGGGGCGCTGGGGATAATAGGCACCTACACGATAGTGCTACTCTTCACGTACGTCAGCAGGTACCTAGGCGCGGACCTGACTAAGCAGGAGGTGTATGCACTATTTTACGCCCTATCCTATTCCTGGGTTTTCTTCAATTCTTATGACGTGATATACAGGGCCTACCTAAGGGTGAGCGAGGTAACTAGAGAGTTCAAGATAGGGGGGGTTCCAGTAGCCTCTCTCCTGCCAACGTGGCTCTCTCCCCCTGCTAATTCCCCAGTATTCAGCCTCCGCACCCTGCTGCACCCTGACATGGCTCTCCCACTCCTGATACCGCTCGTCTTCTCCATCTCGTGGATAATAGCTGAGCTCTCCATGATAATGCTCACCTCGTTCCTCTTCGTGGAGGTGGAGGCGCTCCCCTACCCCTTAGCGCCAGTTGACGCAGCTTTCATAACGACTATCTCGGAGAGGCCAGCTGAGTGGCTGAGGAGCTTCCTGCCAGCAGCTGGCATAACCCTCGTGCTCTCAACACTGCTCTACCTGCCTAGCGTGGGCTTCATAGTCGGCCTCCCAGTGCCGACACTAGGCCTAGTGGACTTCTCACAGCAGGTTGTTGAGGTACTACCGGGCGCTGCTGTCGGAATAAACCTGATTCCCTCAGTAATATTACCTGGGATAATGATACCGCTTGAGGTGGCAGCTGCCGGCCTAGTGACGTCACTTGCCGTCTGGGTCGTATTCAACTCGCTGATAATAATACACCCGCTATTCAGGTCATGGTTCCCCGACTGGGCGAAGGAGTACTACAAGGGCATGTCCTACTACCTTATCATAGAGAGATCGACGCTCAGGGTATGGGCGCCCATACAGGTGGGTGCCATGCTGGCTCTATCAGCTGTCTTGATAGCTAGATATCACAGGGAGATAGCTAGAGCGTTCTCAATCTTATCAAAAGCTGGCTCAGCATCCGCCCGAGGCTACCCCTCCCTGAAATTCCTCTTAGGAGCCTTCTTGATATCCAGCGGCTTATCCACAGCGCTCTACTGGGCTCTACTGCCAGGCTTACCTCTCCCTATGGTGGCTGGCCTCATCATGGGGGTTGGCCTCTTCCTCTCACTATCCAACGCCTACATGGTCGGTAAGACGGGAGGCAGTCTGTTTCAGGTGCCGCCCTACATATGGCAAACAGCCGTTTACTCTTTGCCTCACGGCTCCATCCCCCTGAGTACCGAGGTAAGCGCCCTCCTGTACCCGCCCCCAACCATCGGCATGTTAACAGGCGGAGGTACTCAGGCTGTCAAGGTGGCCTACCTAGTGGGCGCTAAGCCCACTGACCTAGTCAAGGCGATAGCCATAGCTTACGTGCTGGGTACCATAGTCAACATATTCGTGGTGGACGCCATGTGGAGAGTAGCTCCCATACCCAGCATGATATTCCCCAACACTGTCTGGATGAGGGATAGGGCGGTAAGTGATTGCCTAGTGGCAGCAAGGCAACTACCGCTGAAGCCCACAGTTGTGCTCCCAGCCTTCATGTTCTTCCTACTCCTCTTCTCATCGATAGAGTCACTGAATACATTCCTGAGGCTTCCCCTCTCAACGGCAGGCGTAGCCATGGGGCTCACGAGACCGCCAGCCGACATGATACCGCTCTTCATAGCCTCTTTAATAGGGAATGTGCTGATCCCTCGGCTTCTCGGCAGAAAAGAGCTGGCCGCAAAGTGGGGTGAGCTTAAGAGCGTGATCGTCTCGGGAGCCTTGCTGGGCGACGGCATTGCAGCATCAGTATTCACGCTGGCTACGCTGATAGGGAGGACGAGCTGGACATGGCCGTGGTGAGAGCATGAGGAGAGTACTCATCCTAGGCCTTGTGGCTCTCGTGTTGGTAGCGCCTCTCTCAGCGCAGGCGCAGGGGGGGCCTGAGGCCGCAATAAGAGATGCAGTCCACTCGTTTAGGTACGATGAGGTCCTCAAGCTGGCTGTGGAGATAGCCTCTCAGGGCTCCAGGGCTCCCGGCTACCCAGGCTATGAGAGAGTATTCGAGATGATAGTGAATGAGGCCCAACGCCTCAATCTGACTGTCGAGATTCAGAACTTCACGATGCTCGCTCCAGTTGAGACTGAGAGCTTTGTAGAAGTGCTGGAGCCTGTCAAGGCGAAGTTCAAAGCCTATAGCCTATGGCCGCACGGGGGCATTGAAGCTGGAAGCGGGGCATTCGAGGGTTTAGCCGTATACGTGGGCAAGGGCAGGCTTGACGAGTTTAATGGCAAGCCCGTGAATGGCAGCATAGTTCTAATGGACTACGAGGGGAGTGGCAAGAACTGGTTGCATGCGCTAAGGTTCGGTGCAAAGGCCGTAGTGTACCTGGGCTCTAACACAGCGGAGTGGGAGGCCCTCACGAAGTTCGACCCCTTAATACCTATGCCGTTCATGCGCCTCTACTTAACTCCCGACAATGCCAGCAGATTAAGAGACCTCATGGGGCTGGGTGGGCTTAAGCTGAGAGTATATACAGACATGAGGTTAAGGGAGGTTACCGGCCACAACATCCTAGTCAAGGTACCCGGCCTCGAGAAGCCTGATGAAATAATGGTGTTCGTAGCACACTACGACTCGTGGTGTGTAGCGCCTGGCCTAGCCAACTCTACTGAGGAAGCGCTAGCGCCAGCTACGCTTATAGAGCTTATGAGATACCTGGCCTTGCATCGCCCCCCAAGAACTGCATGGCTGCTCTTCACCTCTGGCCACTGGAACGGGCTGGTAGGGCCCAGGGAGTTTGTGAGGAATTACATACTAACTAGGCCTGACCTGGTTAGGGGCCGGAGGATAATATGGTACGTAATGGGGCTTGATATTTCAGCGGATCTCCCAGTGGCGTCGCTGGTATACGTGGGCCATTTCTACGCTGCTGGCAGGACCTTCATGACCACCAAGTTCTACTGGCTTCAAGGCAGGGTCTCCGCTGTCTACTCTAGGGTGGTTGGAGAGTACTTGAATGAGACCGGGCTACCGGAGTCAGAGGGGCTTAGGGCAGTAATTAGAGACTTAGGGCTCATCAGATTCCAGGATCTCACGCACGGGCCTGAATTCGCCTGGAGCGGCACCATGAGCCGCCCATACATCTTGGATACTGAGCCATTCGTAATGGCGGGCATGGCAGCCTTCACCCTCAGGACCTCCCTGAGCTACAGGCCGAGGGAGGGCGAGCCCGTAAGCGACCTAGAGTACGTGGTATCCAGGTTTAAGGATAGGGTAGTGCCGCAGCTAGCATCGGCTGTCGCCATAGCCATAGGCCTGCTCAACGAGCCTGACGTAGGAGTCATGAGGAGCCTCATAATGCCTACTAGGCTGCACCCCTTGCTCTACTGGGGCTTCATAGATTTGGAGGTTAGAGTGCTGGAGTATAATGTCTCGAGGGGCTGGTATGACCCAGTTCCCTACGCCATAGTTCGGGTGTGTGGAGGAACTAATGACTACCCCTTCACGTGGATATTTGTGAAAGCCGACTCCAAAGGCGTTGCAGTAGTTCACGGCATAACTCCTCAAGGAATTAATACGTGGCTTGTGGAGGCCTTTAAGCCTGTTAATGAGAGCTGGATGTACGTCCCAGCTTACGGCATGCACAGCACTGGGCCTGCAGCGGTGAATGCCCTTGTGCCCAGAGTATACGCGACCGTGAACGTCAAGCTGATGAAGGTGCACGTGCTGCTAGACCTCTACTACCCGAGGCTCATGAGGAGATGCGCGATAGAAGACCCGAGGTTCCGGGCCCGCAACATATGGGCCTCGACGAATATTGCAGTGACGCCATATCACACCGAGACAGGGATGATACCGCTGTACTACGGCACGCTAGTATACGTCCTCCAGAATGAGGCTGGCCTCCTAGCATCCATCCCAGTGCCCAGGATGACCTTCACTATAAGCTACATTGAGAGATGGCCTCTCGGCGTAGTTATGGGAGACAAGCCAGTATTCACAGCGTTTGATTACGCTAGGAGCCTCTACAGGATCGCCTATAATCGGTACTCAGTGCTCAGCTTCAGGGAGGTTAGAAAGTTAAGTGCAGATCTTATGCTACAGTATTCCAGGGAGCACCTAGAGGCAGCTGAAAAAGCTCTGGGCGAGAGGAGGTATGGAGATGCCTATAGGAACGCCCTAGCCGCGTGGAGCTACGCGGCCAGGGCATATGCCGACGAGGTAATGCCGCTCTACGAGGAGAGCGTCAAATCAGCTATAGTATTCGTACCATTCGTCGTAATCTCGGCCTACTTCTTCGAGCGCCTACTGCTGCGGGGCGAGGGGCTTAAGAGGATAGCGTACATAGCGGTGCTTGAGGTACTGATGTTCCTCGCTTTTGCGATGATACATCCAGCCTTCTGGATAATACCTAGCACCCTGCTAGCGGCGATGAGCGTCGGTCTCCTCATCTTGATGGCAGTGGTACTCTGGATATTCTACAGAGAGGCGAGGGACATAGTGGCGGAGTTCGCGTCTAAGATCCTGGGGTATCATGAAGTCGTAAGGGAGAGGATGGCAGCAACTATTATGGCAATATCCCTCTCGACGGAGAACATGAGGAAGAGGCCCTTGAGGACCGTCCTGACGATAGTGCCCGTAACCGTATTCGCCATGGCCTTGATCTCGCTGGCATCGATCTCGCCATATACCGCGGTCCTCCCATCACCAATAGAGAAGGGTAAGGCGCCATATTACGGCATGGCTATAAAGAGGGCGTTCAGCGTGTTAAGCGATGTACTGGATTACCCAACTGTCGAGGAAGTTAGAGCTATAGTCGGCGATAAGGGCCTTGTATGCCCCAGGATCTGGTACTACCCCGCTTTTGTATATCCCCGCGGGCCCTATGGCCTACTAATCTCCCATAATGCCACTGCTAGAGTAACTGCCTTCCTAGGCCTTACCCCGGAGGAGGCGGCCATAGTGCTCTCCAAGGGCATAGCGAGGGGTGGGCCCTTCCTATACGAGGATCAGATGGCCATAATACTGCCCTCCTCCCTGGCAGAGGCTCTCGGTGTAGACGTGGGCGATGAGGTGGAGTTCAGGGGTATGAGATTCATAGTCACGGGCATACTGTCAGAGACTGCTATGGAGGCCGTAACCGACTTCAGGCTCAGCTTCGCTCCCATGGACCCCATATACTTCGGCCCGATATACGGCTATACTATTCCAATGGGATTGCTGGTGCCTCAGCCCCTGGCCTGGAGCAGGGTCGCCATAATACCCAGCGGCATAGCTAGGAAGATAGGCGGCTACGTAGCCAGCATAGGCGTAATCCTGAAGCCGGATGTTAGCCGCGAGGAAGCTGTTGAACTGGCTAAGCGGATAGCCTACGCGGTTGACGCCATATGCTACTTCGGCCGGGGCAACGACGTCTATGGCTACTCGAGGTTCCCCACGTACGCCGCTATAGGCTGGGAGATGATGGTCATACCCTTCGCCATAACTGCGCTTAGCATAGTGACCTCGCTGCTGGGGAGTGTCAAGGAGAGGGAGAGGGAGATCTTCACCTATAGCAGCGTAGGCCTATCTCCTGGAGGAGCGATGCTGATGTTCATAGTTGAGTTCGCGGTCTACGGCTTTATAGGCGCTACACTTGGCTACTTCCTCGGGTGGGGGGTTAGCAAGGTGCTACGCGCCCTAGGAGTGCTGCCTCCCACGTTCATATTCAATTACGCCTCGATATCCATCTCCCTCGTAATGGTGCTCGTCCTTCTCTCAACGCTTGTTGCCTCTACATATCCCTCATACATAGCTGCTAAGATAATTACGCCCTCCCTCGAGAGGAGGTGGAGGGTCCCGAGAGCGCCTAGGGGCACTGTGTGGGACATTCCGCTTCCATTCAGAGTCCCCAGCGAGAGGGAGGCTCAAGCCCTCCTGCTATACCTGGAGGAATACTACCTGGGCGCAGGCTATGAGAAGCGCTTCCATAAAGTCTCAATCGAGCCTAAGGTAGACGTAGTTAACAAGAGGCTGCGAATGGCGGTGAGACTCTACCCATTTGATACCGGGACTGAGCAGGAGGTAAACCTGTACTTCGTAAAGGAGAGGTTAGGAGGATGGAGAGCTGCTGTCAGCTTAAGGCTGTTGAGAGGCCATGGGGGCGTATGGACGGGACCTTCGCAATACAACTTCCTCGACGACTTAAGGAAGCAGATGCTCCTGTGGGGCACTCTGCCATCAGACGAGAGGGAGAGGTATTTAAGGAGAGTGAGGGATCTCATCTCGAAGAGCGAGGCACGTGATGAGTCTAGCTCGCATGAAGGATGATTGAGAGCCTAAATGCTGATCCAGTGCTTAGCCATCTACACCTTGTTTCCATGAAGTCTCCCTTGGAGGGTCTCCAGCTAGTGATAGTTATTTATAACCCCCCGCAACGCAGGGTTTTCACGGGCTAGGACGAGCATGTCTCCCGAGCTATTGAGCTTAAGAGTGGAAGACGATTCAGAGGTAGCGTTTGTGAGGAGAGTCTCCACTCTTAAGCTTGTAGTTAGGAATGAGTCGGGGAGGGTGCTCCGGAGAATTTGCCTAGCTCCCCCTCCCCTCTACAGGGAGAGGGAGGAGGTTAAGGGGAGGTATAATGGGCTCCAGCTCCTGTGGGGAGGAGGTTACGATAAGGGAGCTTTAGTAACTCTTCCTGGCGACCGAATTGAGGTTCAGCCTGGCGAAGAGGGTGTAGTGTACTTCCTACTATACCCCGAGCTGCCTTCTCCCAGAGTGGTTAACATCCCCCTCGACGTGCTCATTGAGGGCAGATTGGTGAAGAGATTTACGGTCAAGGTGAGAGTGTTGGGGAGGGGGCTTATGAGTTACGTGTACAGGTCTAGATACTCACCGCGTATTCGCAAGGAGTTATTGAATGCTGTTAAGAAGGTAGTAGAGGAGTACGGGGTGCCTGAGGTCGGGTCGAAAGTTTGGGCTCTCGGAACTCCACGCCCCCGAGTTGAGGTGCTGTTAGAGGGTAAGAGAGTGGTTCTTGTTACAGGAGATGTAGGCAGCGGCTTTATGCACATAGGTAAGATACACGTCCTGACGGACCTCTACATAGCCAGAGCTCTAGATCCTGAGAAGCGTGAGAGATGTTACTGGGTTGTGAGAACGTGGTTCTTCTGGCTTAATAAGAGCGTATTTGATGAGGCGCCGGATGCTGAGAGGGTTGAGGTATGGGTGAATCCCGATACAGAGATGGTGGATTGGCTCGTGACAGACGCTCACTGGAAGGAAGTTGTCTACAGAGGCCCTGTGGAGTGTGCTTGGGTCAGGATAGAAGGCGGTGAACACAGATCATTTGTCTCAAAGCTAGTAGGTCTCTTGAAATCCTATCACCCGCCTAAGGTCAGGAATATGAGACTCTACGCCGTCTCGCCCGATAGCAGGGATCCCAGGAGTGCAGCGATAGCAATAAGCCCCGGGTGATTAGATGAAAGCACTAAGATATGCTGTTTCGATAGCTATCCCTCTTTTAGTAATAAGCTCGATTCTCGACTTAATGCTCTGGTTCACAAAGCGGTTCTACGTGCCTTCCTGGACTGTGAGCATTCTGGGGCTCTGCTGTGCCGTGCTATGTGGAGCTGTATACTTGCAGCTTTGCGAATCTAGCGGGGAGGAGGCTAGGTCTCCCCTAGATACCGTGGCTGGCATGGACGGCCAGCTTTAGCTGCTCCTAACTAATGGACGGATATTCAAGACTTTTTCTAAGAGCTTCCCCTTCTCGCTAAATCTATGTTTATTGACGAATCTAGCTACCACCACTAGACTATCATCTTCAAGGTGTACCCCCCAATACTCCTCCTTGCTGTAGACGCTAGTGAATGAATCGGCAAGTCTCAGTATAGCAGCTAGGTGAAGCCCCTTATCGCCGACTCTCTCCAGTAAGGGGTCTTCATGTGGTTTAGTATGCCTCCTATGATGTTTAACACAAAATTCAACCAAGTCCATGTCAACTAAATCACGGAGAGCTTTGGCATGAGTCCTGAGTATTTCCACCCCAGTTTCCTCGTGTCTACGCTCTGAATAAAACCTCCCAACATCGTGGAAAAGACCTGACACGTACACCGCCACGAGGTCCTCCCTACTCAGCTCCAGCTTGCTCTTCAGCGCAAACGCCATATCCAGACTTATATTAGCCACAGTAGACGCGTGCTCCAACCCTGCACCAAAGTCATACCTCCTGCCTATCTCGTAGAGCACGTGAAGCTCCTCTACGCCGATCAAATCAGTCAGGCGAGCATACCACGACACCGCTAGCTCCTGTACTAAGCTTTGAGGCCCCTCCACACCCTCCAGCTTCTCTCCCCTAGCAACTAATATCATCTTAGCTACGGTGAGGCATCTATCATCGATA
>QMRZ01000015.1 GCA_003649495.1 Thermoprotei archaeon
CCCCTTGCCTCCAGCCCGCTACCTTGACTAGGATGCCATCTCGCTCCACGAATAGCGCTCTCACGAAGGAGGGCATGAGCGTGAGGCGGAGGTCGTACCCCTCCCATGCCCTTATAACTGCTATGTTCTCACCCTAAGCCTAGGGGAGCTCTACGATTTCCCCGCCCTGCTTAGTGAATCGAGCAATGAGGTGAATCTCTCGTATAGGCGCTCATACTCCTCAACCCTCCTGGGCTCATACTCCCTCAGGCCCCATTCAAGACTCCTAAGCGCCTCAGTAAACGTGCGGAATTTGCCGATGCCCTTAAACGCTGTAATCGCTGCTCCGAGCACCGTAGCTTCAGCGAAGCGTGTGGCCGTAACGGGCCTGCAGGTTATTGAGGCTCTAATCTCGTTCCATAACTCGTTCCTTGATCCTCCCCCAACCACCCTGATCCTCTCTACCTTGAGCTTGAATGCCCTCTCCAGCGCCTCCAGTGCAAGCCTTAGCTGGAGTGATAAGCCCTCAAGGGCAGCTCTGTATAGTTGACCTCGGCTAACAGCTAGCCTCAGCCCAAGTATAGCCCCCTCAACCCCGTACTTCTTGAGGGGTCCCGAGTCGGGGACGAAGCTCGGTATGAACACCACACCCCCAGACCCCGGCTCCACACTCCTAGCCTCCTCGATCATCTTGCCGTAGTCCCCAGGGCCCAGTTCGGGGTATACGAGCCTCTTGAGCCACTCCAGGACGGCAGAGGCTATCATCAACAGCTGGGGGTTCCAGAGCCCTGGCTCAACATCGGCCTCTATTATCACCCCCTCCTCAAATGCCACGTCATTGGGGTCAAACCTGTCCAGCCTTAACGCCAGTATCTCCCAAGTCCCGCTTGAGAGCACGGCTTCACGCGCTCCAGCGCCAGCCGCCATTATGGCAAACTGCGTGTCATGACCTGAGACGACTACGGGCGTGCCCTCAGGTATCCCAGTGTGCTTAGAGGCCTTAGCCGTGACATAGCCAGCTAGCTCTCCAGGCTCCTTCCAGTCAGGGAAGAAGCTGGGGTCTAAGCCCACTAGACCCAGCATCTCAGCTGACCAATCCCTCTTAGCCAGGTCCATAGCCATCATCGTGGACGCGCTAGTGGGGTCTATGTGGAATTCTTCGCAGAGCCGGTATGCAATGAGGCCCGGCATCATGAGCCAGGTGTAGGCCTCGTCAATCGCCTTAGGCTCATGCCTCCTGAGCCATAGTAGCTTGAACAGTGTGTTGAAGTAGATGATCTGGTAGCCAGTGATTCGGAATATCTCCCTAGGCTCTATGAGCTTCAGCAGCTCTCCTACCACGCTGCGCGTCCTCGTGCACTGCCATGAGATAGCTGGATAAGTCAGCGTTCCATCACGTCTTACCGGTGCCCCATCAGCTCCCCAGGTAGTCACTGTAACAGCCTTAATTGAGGCAGGGCCCACCTGCTCTACGACACGCCTCGATAGTGTGCAGAGCTTACTCCAGATTTCCTCTAGATCCCATATGAGCCACTCCTCATGCCCCGGCTGTGGCACTGGAGAATTGCTAACACTAGCCTGAGCGGCTATGTCGCCTTCCTCAGTGACAGCAGCTACCCTTAAGTTGGTCGAGCCACAGTCGAAGACCAGGACAGCATCACCGCTCATGATCGCGCCCTCAATACTTGGCTGTAGACCCGGATAATTATGCTAACGCCCCTCAACCTTATTAGGTTGCTGAGCACCTAGGCTCGATGAAGCTGCCAGCTAATAGGCTCAAGGCTCTATTGAGGGAGGGGAAGCCGGCTTTCGGGCTCTTCCTGACGATAGGGCACGCCGAGGTTGCTGAGATGATGTCGCTGGTTGGCTATGATTGGCTGCTAATCGACATGGAACACGCGCCGATAGACGTGGCGACGCTAGGTAACATGGTCATAGCTATAAAGCCTCCCACTACACCGCTGGTGAGAGTACCTGTTAATGACCCAGCGTACATCAAGGTAGCGCTGGACGCTGGCGTTATGGGTGTGATGGTGCCCCACGTTGATAGAGCAGATGAGGCTAAGCTAGCCGCCAGCTACGTGAGGTATCCCCCCAGGGGCGTTAGAGGCGTGGGGCCTCGTAGAGCAGCCCTCTACGGGCTAGCCAGGGAGGAGTACATGAAGGTTGCCGAGGACGTGATGCTGATAGTACAGATAGAGAGCCGGGAGGCTGTCGACAATGCCGAAGATATTCTGAGCGTGGAGGGCGTAGACGCCTACTTCATAGGGCCTGCCGACCTCTCAGCATCGCTAGGGGTAACGGGGGGGCTGCGGAACCCCGAGGTCGTGAGGGCTGTGGAGAGAGTGGCTAGCGTAGGTGAAGCACAGGGCGTGCCCGGCGGCATTTACTGCGCCAGCCGCAGCGACCTCGAGCTAGCCCTACGGCTTGGACTCAGGATGTTAGCTCTGGGCAGTGACTACAGGCTACTAGTTGAGGGAGCTAAGAGGAGGCTAGAGGAGGCTAGGAGCCTCGCCTAGGCTTAACACCCATGTTAACAGCTAATTCCTCAAGCTTTCTCACGACCGGCCTCTTAAATCCGAGATATATCCCGCCGACCTTACCGCCTACATATGCTACGCTGCGTAGAGAGCCTAGAGCCCTAGCCAACAGTGGGCACTCAACGACTATCTCACGGGCAGGCGCTCTCAGCTCCCTCACGTAAACTACACCTCCCAATTTCAGCTTCAGAGAATTGCCCTCCACCACCACGGGGAGGTACTTAGAGGCGCCCGGGGGGAATAGCGCATTAATGTCCTCTGACTCCAAGTCCAGATGAGTGACTCTAGCCCTAGAGTAGCCCTTAACGTGTAGGTACACATCACATGCTAACTCAACTCTCGACCCCCTAGCCGTGAGATACACTCGGGAGCGTAGCGGGATCTTCCCTTCCCCAGGTCCCGTCACACTCTAGTGAGAGGACTCCAGCAATAAAAATGAGCGCTCACGCTAGGCCAGCCAATACCTTCAGCAGCGGTATCCTCTCCATAAGCTCCGAGTCCACCATATCCCAGAATATCCCTCGCGGCTTCCTGTACTCCCCCTCCGCCCTTATGAGTCGCTTTGGAGTTGCTATGTAGTCTACCGGCACGTCGTGGTAGTACATCGGGACCTCAGGAATTAGCTGCACGTCATGGACTGTTGTGACAACTATCGTCTCGTCGTCCACGAGGCGCAGCTCTCTCAGGATGGCGTACTCGAGGTCATGTGACCCATCCCCCCTCCCCAGACGGCCACCCTTCTCATCTACAGCCACGCTACCCATGATAAACACATCAACTCTCAGCCCCTCGGGGACCTTAACGCGGCGCCCATAGGCTAGGGCGCCTCTCAGAGTCGCTGCAAATCCAGCCTTCTGGCGGGGTACGTCCTTCCCGTTCACTATCACGAAGCCCTTGAATCGAGGCAGAGCCATTACAAGCATCTTCTCGGCCTCCAGCGCAGCCTCCCTAAGGTGCCGCTGGGGGAGATCCAGCGTGGAGTAGACGACCTCCGCCTCTCGGAAGAAGCTTCTCCTAGCTATCTTCATAGCAGCTACCCTAGAGCCCAAGAATGCCGGTATCTTGCCGTAGCAGGGCCTAGGCGCTGTAGCTATCTCATACTCCTCCATCTTCCTCCAAACCTCCTCCCTCAGTCTAGCCTTGAGCTCCCTAATCGAGGACATAATCCTCAGCGCTAACCAGGTTGCTGCCTATTTATCCCTTCACGCCTCTGCGCTATACTATTTTAATTCCGTAATACAGCCGTAGTACTGGCTTGCCTGGCACCCTCAAATACCTCCACGCCTCAAAGCCAAGTGATGGCTAAGCGGGGGGAGAGCCGGAGGGGCTTCGAGGAGGGTCCCAGGACGCACATAGTGAGCTTCCACATCCCGAGGGCGCTGCTGGACGCGCTGGATAGGCTGGTGGAGATGGGTGTCTTCAACAACAGGAGCGAGGCCATACGGACGGCGCTGTACAAGCTGTTAACGGAGCACAGTGACTTCCTTGAGCGTAGACGCCTGATGATGGGGTACAGGTAGCCTCTATACCAGCTCGCCTCAATGCTACCTACCCCCTTCTCTCTTTCTACTCGATAACTCGTCATCAGGTGTTAAATACGGAGAAGACTCCTTAAGAGGCGAGGTGAGGAGGTGGAGCCCTTAACAACCTCTGAGATGAGGTCCTTAGAGCTAAACGCTGAGTACCTGGGGGTAGACAGGCTCCTGCTAATGGAGAACGCTGGCGCGGCGGTGGCACGCGTGGTTAAACGTGAGGCAGGGCCGGGGGGTAAGGTAGTGGTTCTCTGCGGGCCTGGCAATAACGGCGGTGATGGGATGGTTGCGGCGAGGCACCTAGCCGATGCCTTTCATGTGGAAGTAGTGTTGATCGCGCACCCGAGCAGGGTTAGGAGCAGTGAAGCGAGGAGGAACCTCGAAGCCCTGAGGAGTATGGCATCAACCATTACCCTACACGTAGATCCCCGAGGCGAGTTAGCACGCAGCTTGATCAAGGGCGCGAATGTTGTGATAGACGCGATATTTGGCACAGGGCTCAGAGGCCCGGTCGCTAGCCCCTACAGGGAGGTTATCGAGGAGGTTAACAGAGTCGCGGGACCGCTGAAAGTAGCGGTAGATGTTCCATCCGGCCTTAACCCAGATACAGGCGAGGTGCACGGCGTCGCTGTTAAGGCAGATGTGACAGTCACATTCCACGCTCCAAAGCCAGGCCTACTTAAGCCCTCGGCTAAGGAGTACGTGGGTGAGCTGGTAGTTGAGCCCATAGGCATACCCCCTGAGGCGGCTGTGATCTGCGGGCCGGGGGACGTGGCAATAGCGGCTAAGGCTAGGAGGCCTTGGAGCAAGAAAGGGGACTATGGGAGAGTGCTGGTAGTGGGGGGCTCCGAGCTCTATACGGGTGCGCCAGCGCTAGCAGCTTTAGCTAGCCTAAGGTTAGGCGCCGACCTAGCGGTAATCTACGCGCCTGAGGAGTCGGCTAATGCTATAAGAGCCTACTCACCAAACCTGATAGTCATCCCTTACTCGGCTCCGCACTTAAGGCCCATGCTAATAGACGACGTAGTTAAGCTCTCAAGCAGGTTCGATGTGATCATACTGGGGCCGGGGCTTGGATTAGAGGAGGAGACCGTGGAGGCCGTCTTGAGGCTTGTGGGGAAATTATCGCGCATAAGGCCCATGGTAGTGGATGCTGATGCTCTGAAGGCCCTCTCTAGGGACTTAGCGCTGATTAGAGGTGCCAAGGCCATACTCACGCCGCATGCGGGCGAGCTGCGGCTCCTAACGGGAGTTGAAGTAGGCGAGGGCTTGGAGGAGAGGATGAGAGCAGCGAAGGAGCTGGCCAGCGCTGCAGGGTGTACGGTGCTCTTGAAGGGCCACGTGGATGTGGTGAGCGATGGGAAGAGGGTTAAAGTCAATAGGAGCGGTAACCCGGGCATGACAGTTGGGGGCACTGGCGATGTACTGGCGGGAGTCGCTGCTACCCTGCTGGCGTGGACTGGCGATCCCTTCAGGGCGGCATGCGCCGCAGCCTTCCTAAATGGCTTAGCTGGCGACTTGGCAGCCACGAAGAAGGGCTACCACCTACTAGCTACTGACCTGATTGACCACCTCCCAGAGGCTTACGAGTTGGCATTGAAGCCAGCTGAGTGTAGGAGGCTGAGGCCTCCCGTGGAGGGTTGGGAACCACAGGCGTTAAAGGGTTAGTTCGCTTAGGAGTTGCATTATAGCGCCGCATCTTCGGGGAGGCGGGTATAGGCCCGGATTAAGCCTGGGCACTAACGCCATTAAGACCGCAAGCTCTGTGAGAGCTACTCTATCTAAGCGCCCTCTAGTCAAGAAGCTTATAGCCCCTCCCTTCTCCCCAATTCTCCTGACACCGGTAATGTCCTCTATCACTACCTCGGCTTCGGGAGCCTCACCCTCCTCGAGAGCTTTCACAACTCGCTGGGGGAACTCGAAGGAGGGGCTCATGCCTAGCGTGATTCCACCCTCCTCATCCAGGAGGGCAGCTACCTGCACCTCCATGTAGCCGGTCAGGGCTGGGGGGAACTTATAGAGCCCAGCCTCGACGCCCACGGAGTAGTTGAAGCCCCTCCGCATGGCATTCACTGCACGCTCTACAGCTCCCTTGATAGTCTCCCTAAGCGACATCGGCTGAGGTCCCACGCTAGTCTCCACCTCAACTGACTCCACGACTGCTGGGCCTAGTAAGCTAAAAGCCCTCCTTACTCCCTCCACCTTAGCTGGATTCTTGCTGCCCACGACTATCCTGAGCAATGCCGCCACCACCGCTACACCAGCCTAAGGGCATTAAAACGCCTGCGCCAGGGCTCAGGCGGTGGGGCTAGATGCTCCTCATCAGCTCGGGCGAAACCTCCCTCTTCACAGCCCTTACTTAAATCCTCAAGCCAGCTCTTTAAGGGCTGCGCAGTAGCGCATACCTTAAAAAGGGCTGTCATAGCTATCCTGTCTAGATATGTGGCACTCCTTGAAGATCGAGGAAGTGCTGGAGAGGCTAGGCGCAGGGCCTGAGGGCTTAAGCGAGGCTGAGGCTAGGAGGAGGCTGGAGGAGTATGGGCCTAACGAGCTGAGGGAGAGGCGCGTTAACCCCCTCCTGATGTTCTTGAGGCAGTTCGCTAACTTCCTAGTGTACATATTGCTCGCGGCCACCCTGCTGTCCATCCTACTGGGGGAGTACGTGGACGCCGCCCTAATACTCTCGATTGTAGTTCTGATGGGCTTTGCCGGGTTCCTCCAGGAGTACAAGGCTGAGGAGGCCATACGCGCTCTAAAGGAGATGGTAGCTCCTCAGGCTAAGGTAGTCAGGGACGGCAGGGTGAGGGTGATACATGCTAGGGAGCTGGTACCGGGTGATGTTGTACTGCTCGAGGAGGGCGATAGGGTGCCAGCCGACATAAGGCTGCTGGAGGCTGAGGAGCTAGAGGTTGATGAATCGCCGCTCACGGGGGAGAGCGTGCCCGTAGAGAAGAGCCACCTAACCGTGCTGCCCCCCCAGACGCCGATCTACGAGAGGAGCAACATGGTGTACGCAGGCACGTACGTCGTAAGGGGCAGGGGCAGGGGAGTGGTGGTTGCTACGGGGATGAACACTGAGCTGGGCAAGATAGCGGCCAGCCTGGAGGAGGTCGAGAGCGAGAGGACCCTCCTAGAGCGCGAGTTGGACAGGTTTGGCAAGTGGATAGGTTGGCTGCTACTAGCCCTCTCAGCCGTAGTCTTCGTGCTAGCCGTAATGACGGGAGAGGAGGTACTTGCAGCTGCGCTCACAGCTGCCGCGCTAGCGGTTGCAGCTGTTCCCGAGGGCCTACCCGCGATAGCCACCACAGTGCTGGCCATTGGAGCTCTCCGCATGGCTAAGGCTAACGCGATAGTTAGGAAACTAGCGGCAATAGAGACTCTTGGCGCATGCAACGTGATATGCAGCGATAAGACCGGCACGATAACCAGGGGAGAGATGAGAGTAAGGAGAGTTTTTGTGGATGGAGAGGATATAGAGGTAGGTCCTGAGCTCAAGTCTAGTGGCGATGTGCTAAGCGGCTCTGGCATGGACAAGCTGGTCTCAATGTGCGCGTTGTACAGCGATGCTAGAGTGGAGAAGGTTGATGGCAGGCTGGTGATAAAGGGGTCGCCAACTGAGACAGCGCTGAGAGAGCTGGCCTTAAGAGCTGGCATAGGGGAGGCTGATGAAAAGTATCCTAGGCTGAGGACGCTACCCTTTGATAGGAGGAGGAAGAGGAAGAGCACACTCCACGCACTACCTGATAACAGGGTACTGGTCCTGACCTTTGGAGCTCCAGAGCTCCTCTTGGAGAGGTGCAGGTGGATTGAAGTGAGGGGGGATGTAAGGCCTCTAGACCCGGGGGTTAGGGAGAAGGTGATAAGGCTCATTGATACATACGCATCACAGGGCTTGAGGACGCTGGCAGCCGCCTACAGGGTGGGAGATCGAAGCCTGCTTGAAGCTGATGTGGATGAAGTCGAGAGGGATCTAGTATTGCTAGCCGTACTGGGGATTAGCGATCCACCGCGCGAGGGAGTGAGAGGGGCTGTCGAGCTGGCTAAGCGGGCTGGGATCAGAGTGATAATGGTGACGGGCGACCACGAGAAGACGGCGAGGGCCATAGCCAAGGAGGTAGGCATTGACGCCAGCGCGGCGGTTAATGGCGTACAGCTTGACAGGATGAGTGATGAAGAGCTGGAGGATGCGCTGGAGCGCGTGAGCGTCTTCGCGAGGGTCACACCTGAGCACAAGCTCCGGATCGTGAGAGCCCTAAAGCGGAGGGGCTACGTCGTGGCGATGACGGGTGATGGAGTCAATGACGCGCCAGCGCTTAAGGCCGCAGACGTGGGTGTTGCAATGGGGATAAGGGGGACTGACGTCGCTAAGGAGGTCGCGGACCTCGTGCTAGCTGACGACAACTTCGTAACGATAGTGGAGGCAGTGAGACAGGGCAGGATAATATTTGAGAATGTCAAGAAGCCAATAGACTATCTCCTCACCTGCAACTTCGGCGAGGTCTTCGCTGTGATGGCAGCTGAGCTCTTAAACCTGCCTCTACTGCTCACTCCGGCACAGATACTGTGGATAAACCTGGTCACCGACGCCCTCCCAGCCCTAGGCCTAGGCCTAGAGCCGGAGGAGCCGGGGATAATGGAGAGGCCCCCGAGGGGGAGGGGAGAGGGGCTAATATCGATGAAGAGGGTGTTGGCCTACATAGGAGTTGGGGCCCTCACGGCTAGCCTAACCCTGTACATGTACCTCACGGCGCTGCCGCTGGGAGTCGTGAGAGCCAGGACAATGGCATTCACCCTGTTTAGCGTGGGCGAGATAATACGCGCCCTAGCCTTCAGGAGCGAGCGGCTGCCATTCTTCAAGATAGGCCTCTTCTCCAACAAATTCCTCCTACTCAGCTTGGCGGCATCGATAGCGCTATCGCTGGCGGCCATGTACACGCCACTCTACAACCTATTCGGCCTCACGCCCCTGACCCTCAGTGAGCTCTCCTTAGCCCTGCTCTATTCCGTAATCCCGATGATCGTCATAGAGGCTGGGAAGCTGCTGCTATTCCGCAGCAGGAAGGCTTGATTTATATTGGGCACGGCTATGGGTACCCTGTGAGCCTGGTGGAGGCGGGGCTAATACTGATATTCCTCGGGTTCGCCCTAGCTGTGGTAGGTATCTTGCTAATCGCCGCCTCAGCACTCTTATCATCCAGAGCTCGCCGGGAGGAGGGGCGGATTAGGGGCGCTGGCGTCGTGCTGGTGGGTCCTATACCGATAGTCGCTGCTACTGATCGAGAAATGGTGAAGTGGGGAACGCTATTAACGGTCATCGCTGCTGTTCTCTTCCTCCTCCTCATCCTCCTCAGTGCCAGCCTTACTGGGAAGTAGCGAATCCCGCCCCAGTGGCCAGTAGATGTAGGGACCCTCTACCGCGCCCCTTAAAAGCTCTCGAGCTTCCTCGCCTAACACTCTCTCCACGACCTTCATCACGTTATCTAATGTGGGCCTCCTACGAGCCTTCCTGACTAGGCTCTTTAGCTCAGGGTGCTCGTACACCAGCATCCTAGCCATCTCCTCGAACAGCTTCCTGCCATCTGAGTTCAGCGAGTCGTGCGCGAAGTATAGCAGGTAACCAGCGATTAGCTTCCTCGCTAGGCTCCGCACATCGGGACCGAAGTCGTCCAAGGTGGCGCGTCCCCAACTAAGGCCTTTTAGTGAGTGTCTTATAGCATTTCCGATGATTAAGTTCGGATTAGTGGGAACGGGAGTTGGGGGAGAGTTCATAGCTAGGGCTCTTCAAGAGCTGAGGAAGGAGGGCATAGCTGAGCTCAGGGCTGTAGTAGGCAGGAAGCCAGCTAAGACTGAGAGCTTCGCTAAGAGGTTCGGGGCGAGGGGGTGGTATACATCCTTGAGGGATATGCTCTCCAGAGAGGAGCTGGATGCTGTAGCCATCTCGACTCCGCATTACTTGCACTTCCCCCAAGCCGTGGAGGTCATGGAAGCTGGCTTACACGTACTCGTTGATAAGCCGATGGCGATAAACCTAGTGGAGGCGGATGAGATGATCAGGCTTTCGGAGAGGAAGGGAGTGAAGCTAGGAGTTATTTTCGAGTTTAGATTCGATCCTGATATTGAAAGGATGAAGAAGTTAATTGATGAGGGAAAGCTAGGCAAGCTAATAATGGGCGAGGCGGTCGTGGAGTGGCACAGGCCCGCTGAATACTACGAGAGGAGTGATTGGAGGGGGCGATGGGCTACTGAAGGCGGCGGCGCGCTCATCAACCAGGCGATCCACACAATAGACCTGCTCCTCTGGTTAATGGGAGATGTTGAGCGACTATGGGCACTGGTGGGCACCTTCGCCCATGACATCGAGGTCGAGGATTTAGCAGTGGCAGCACTCAAGTTCAGGAGTGGGGCGTTCGGCGTAATCCAGGGGAGCACAGCTATCTATCCAGGTTTGCCTACTAGGCTGGAGATACACGGCACTGAGGGGACTCTCATATGGGAGGGCGGCTCGCTGAAAATGGCAGTTGTGAAGGGAGAAGAGGAGGTGCGCAGCGGGGCTGAGGCGGAGGGGCTCGCCTCCTGGGCCAGGCCTGAGGCTGTCCCAATAGACAATCATGTGAGGCTAGTGAGGGATTTCGCGCAGTCCATAGCTGAGGATAGGAAGCCCCGCGTGGACGGGGTTGAGGGGAGGAAGAGTCTTGAAATCATAAGAGCCATATACCTATCCGGGAGGACTGGTCACGTAGTCGAGCTCCCACTTAGGGAGTAGTAGACGCAGAGGTGGGTAAGCGTGGAGATTACGGTAAAGGTAGAGATAGTGCGTAGAGGCGAGGCTGAAATCAGGGTAAGGAGGGGAGAGCGCGTAGAGAATGTCATGAGACGTCTCGGCCTTAACCCTGTCGAGTACGTCGCGGTAATGGAGGGCAGGGTCGTGCCTGAAGATGAGGTGATTTCCAAGCCTGTGAAACTAAAGCTAGTGCCGGTGGTATCCGGAGGATGAAGCTAAAAAGAACGTTAAAGATCCTTTTAGTAGCGCCTTTATGCCGCCTTGGGTTTGCGCAGTGAGAGAGCTAGGGCTACGAGCGCTAGTATTAGCGCGAGCACTGAAAGCCCTAGAGCCGCATTGAGAGTGGAGGAGACACCCGCTATAGCTGAGTTCACTTTATCTGTAATCTCCTGCGTCTTCTCGGCTAGGGTCCTCGAGACCTCCTCGGGCAGCGCAGCTAGCTTTTCATACTCCCTGAGCTCGCCCATGTAGCCAGTAGCCCAGAGTATGACGTTCCTAACGAAGCGGGGGCCGCTTAGGAGCCTGCCATAGTACTTCCAGGTCACCATGGGCTGGTAGCCGCCGTATGGAGTCTCCCCCGAGACTATGACTACGTTCTTGCCACCCTCGACGGTGATCACCTCAGCTGCCATTAGCGTGAAGACGCCCGTCTCGCCAGGCGTGTAGGCTTTCCCGCTGGTGCCCGTTGGCTCAGCCTGGTGCTCGAGTATCTCGCCATTCACGGTGGTGGTAGCTAGTATGTACACGTTGTCAGGCTTGTCCTGAGGCGTCACCTTATGCCAGTTGCCAGCCTCGTCCACCCAAGCTACTGCGCCGGGGCCGTGGAAGAGCACGCGCTCACACCCGTACCTGAGCACAGCCACCTCACTCATGTTGACTAGACCCAGTACTCTGTAGCCCTTCCCGGCATTACTAACTGGATCCTCTACTGAGACGTAGTCCATCCTGAGGTGAGCCCCTATTGCCTCTAGTATGGTGTTGACAGCATGCTGAGATAGCTCAGTCCCCTGTGCTGGGTAGTCGCTATCAGCGGCCACCCATATCGCCCTCCCCGGCCCTCCAGTAAACCAGCTAGCTATGGCGCTTACCTCCTCTGGGGTGAAGGGTGCCTGTGGCTGGCCGATTATGATCATTGTAATGCCCAGCTTCTCAAGATCAATGGAGGCGAAGTCGCCAACTATTATGCCGTGAACATTGGCTTTTACCACCGGGCTTAGCGCCTCAGCCTCCTCCTCGCTCTTGACCAGTATGTACCACTGAGCCTCAGGTACCACCTTAATTATGATGTCGATACCGGAGGGGGGCTGCCTATGGGTTAGGTCGATTAGTATGGGTATCCCCACAGGAGCTGAGCAGGCGGGGGAAGAGGCGAGGAGCGATGCAGCCGCTATTATCAAGGTTATTGCTATTACCGTTTTAGCCCTCACATGAGGAAGTCCCCTCCTCCCCCTTTTAGGTTTAATGCTCCAGTTTAGCCTCCCGGGTAGGGTTTATTTGGGCGCTCCCCCCTCTAACTACACGATGAGGCCGGTCAACCGCGCTATATCGAGTGTAGTCCTGATACTAATAATAGTTATTGGAGTGATAGCGGGCGTTAGCATATATATGTTAATTAGCCAGAAGCCCCCCACCCAGCAGCCCTCGAAGCCCTCACAGCCTTCGGCGGGGGAGGGAGGAGCGGCGAAAGGCGTTGTCATCTCAATAATCTCTCGGCACCCCACTGACATCCTGGTAAAAGCACGTGAAATGTTCTTAAAGAGCGAGTTAGCACGCAAGTATAACATCACTGATATAAAGACCATTGTGATCCCGCCGGGTCTCTGGGAGAGGTACATCACAAGCGGGCAGGCAGATGTGGCATGGGGCGGGGGTCCGACGCTCTTCGACTTCCTGTACACGAGAGGCTTGCTAGCCCCTCTAACCCTCCCTGAGGCACTTGAGGCTGCTGCTCAGGTGCCTGATGAGATAGCTGGAGTACCGATGAAGAGGGTAGGTGAGGATGGAAAGATTTACTGGGTGGCTGCAGCTATTTCCAGCTTCGGCTTCACGGTCAATCACGAGAGGCTGAGAGACTACAACTTAACGGTGCCTCATAGCTGGAGGGATCTAGCCTCTCCAGAGCTGGGGAGGCCGCTGATAGTTTATGGCGAAGCCGCACTCGGGATAGCGGATCCCACACAGAGCACTAGCAACACCAGGATGTACGAGATAATACTGCAGAGATACGGGTGGAGAGATGGGTGGAAGATACTGACGCTCATGGCCGCGAACGCCGTGGTCTACAGCGCTAGTGGAGATGTTAGGGACGCTGTGATAAGGGGAGATATAGCCGTCGGCATAACGATAGACTTCTACGGCTACACTGCCATGATGGTGAATCCAAGCTGCGAGTACATAATACCCAAGGGGGAGAGCATCGTAAATGGCGATCCAATAGCGCTAGTAAATGGGTCTAAGCACCCTGAGGCGGCGCAGGCCTTCATAGCCTGGGTCCTGACAGAGGGGCAGAAAGTGTGGTTAGATCCCGAGATAAACAGGTTACCGGCGAATCCCTCAGTCTTCGACACTCCAGAGGGACGCAACAGGAGTGACTTGAGGAAGGCTTACGAGTTGACTCTCAAGACTCGAGCCATGAAGTTTAACGATACGCTAGCACTGCTATATGAGCAGGTAATGCAGTGGTACTTTAGAGCTACTCTAGTTGAAGTCAATGATTACTTAAAGGCAGCGTGGAAGGCATTGTTAGCCAAGTACTTCAGCGGAGCCATATCAAGTGAGGAATTCAACAAGTATGTGGAGGAGCTCACAGCTCCCCTCAACTTCACCGACCCCTCCACCGGCGAGGAGGTTACGTTCACTGAGGACTACGCAATCAGTATATGCCAGAAGTTCGTCTCCGATGCATCGTTCAGAGATGCGTTAATAACCGCCTGGAAGAAGGCTGCTATAGGCAAGTACGAAAGGATGCTGGAGGAGCTGGGAGGCTGAGGATGGGCGGCAGCGCGGCCAGTAAGCTGAGAAAGCTGAGTTTCTACCTAGATCCCGTGCTCATCGCTCAGCTTCTCCTCCCCACGACCATTCTATTCCTGTTCTTAGTAGCTCCCCTACTGCTGGTAGCATACGTCGCTGGTCAATACAGCATCTTTGATGTGTTGAGCGACCCAACGTACTTCAGCCTGAGGCCGCGAGGGCAGCCAGTTCTCATCCTGAGAACCTCCTTCAGGGGGCGTGAGGTTACCATAATTAAGGTGGTAGGGGTCAGCTTTGGGGCAGTTATCAATTCCCTCATAAACGCCGTGATAGTGACTGCTGGAGCCACTGTGCTAGGCGTGGCCGTAGCCTTCGTCTTCGCCCGCTACGAATTCCCAGGAAAGACCGTCTTGAGGATACTAGCCACCATGCCGCTCCTCCTCACCCCCTTCATTAACGTATTCGTGATTAGGAAGCTATTCGACTGGAGGGACGGGATAATCTCGTGGTTCGTATGTGATGTCCTAGGCCTCCCCCTGAGGCTCGGAGTTGACAGCATAGCTGGAGTCGCCGTCGCACAGATAATGACGTTCTTCCCGCTAGTCTACCTAAACGTATACTCGAGCATGGTCAATATCGACCCCAGCTTGGAGGAGCAGGCAGAGAACCTGGGGGCTAAGGGCTTCAGGCTCTTCAGGACCGTGACCCTCCCCCTCTCCCTCCCCGGGCTAGCGGCGGGCTCAGCCCTCGTCTTCATATTCTCCCTGGAGGACGTGGCGGCTCCGATAGTATTCAACGAGAAGAGGTTCATCTCTTATCAGGTCTTTAGCAAGTTCATTGAGGCTACGACTGGCCAGCTATCGCCGGTGGCGGCTATACTGGCCCTCATACTGCTCTTGCTAGCCCTAACAATTTTCGCCAGCATTAGGAGGTACGTCATGCTAAGGCAGTACGCCATGCTGAGCAGGGGAGGCAGGTGGAAGCCGCGTATGAGGAAGCTCAGCGCTAAGGGCCTGTTAGCGATCTACCTGGTCCTGGCTCCTTTACTCGTCTTCCTCGCGTTCCCTCAGCTGGGAGTCATCATCTATGCCTTCTCCGAGAGGTGGACTGGCCCCCTGCCCCAGGGCTTCACCCTCAAGAACCTCTGGTCCATAGTTGAAGACCCCCTAGTCTCGAGGGCTGTCATCAACAGCCTCACATACTCGCTCTCCGCGCTGGCTCTCATAATATTATTGGGGATCTCAGCTTCATACGTCATTGCTAGGGCCAGGGTGCCAGGCGTGGACCTGCTGGACCTTCTAGTCACGTCGCCGGTGGCAATACCGGGCCTCGTCATAGCTGTGGGCTACTTCTACTTCTTCACGACCTTCTTCCGCGGCACCCCGCTTGATCCAATAGTCAGCGGCCCGTCTCTCTTACTGGTACTCGCCTACAGCGTGAGGAGGCTGCCCTTCACAGCTAGGGCAGTGTTCGCCGGCCTTCAGCAGGTGCACATAGCGCTGGAGGAGGCTTCACTGAACCTAGGGGCTGGGAGGCTCAGGACGCTGGTCAATATCGTAATCCCGCTGATAAGCCTCAACCTGCTCAGCGGGGCCCTCGTGAGCTTCGTCTACTGCATGAGCGAGACCAGCACTAGCATCACACTGGGGGGGCTTGGGGGAGTCGGGGAGAGCCACCAGGCGCCGATAACCTTCATCATGCTCGATTACCTCAATAGGGTGGGAGGGCCTCACATCGTAGCCTCGTTAGGCGTCCTCCTAATCTCGCTCCAGTTGCTCGTGATAACGCTGGTAAACGTAGTATTTAAGCAGAGGTACGCCTACGTGGGTGTGTAAGGATGACCAGAGTCAGCCTAAGGGGGGTTACCAAGAGGTTCGAGGATGTAGTAGCGGTAGACAGGGTGAGCCTGGAGGTCAGAGAGGGGGAGCTCTTCACCCTGCTAGGCCCCAGCGGCTGTGGAAAAACCACCACTCTCAGGATAATAGCTGGCTTTGAACTTCCAGATGAGGGCAGCGTATTCTTCGACAATGAAGATGTCACGTATAAGAAGCCCTATGAGAGGGGCTGTGCAATGGTGTTTCAGAACTACGCTCTCTGGCCCCATATGACCGTTTACGAGAACGTGGCTTATGGCCTAAAGGTTAGGGGCCTCCCAGCGCGCGAGATAAGGAAGAGAGTGGATGAGGTGCTTGAACTCGTAGGGCTCAGGGGGCTGGAGGACAGGTACCCCACTCAGCTCTCAGGGGGCCAGCAGCAGAGGGTGGCGCTCGCCAGGGCTCTGGTCGTCGAGCCTAAGGTGCTGCTACTCGATGAGCCGCTGAGCAACCTAGATGCCAAACTTAGGCTAAGGATGAGGGAGGAGGTTAAGAAGCTCCAGAAGGAATTAGGAATCACTACAATCTACGTCACTCACGATCAGGAGGAGGCTATGAGCATCTCAGACAGAGTAGCGGTAATGAACCGGGGCAGGGTCCTACAGGTTGGGACTCCGATAGAGGTCTACACTAAGCCCGCTAACCTATTCGTCGCTACCTTCATCGGGCGGAGCGCCCTGCTCAGAGGGAAGATCGTGAGAGCGGATGGCAGAAGGGTGTCTATATTAACTCGTGGAGGCTTCAAGCTGGAGGGCACGGGACTGGGAGTGAGGTCGGGGGACACGGAGATAGTCGCTGTGGTGAGGCCGGAAGATTTCTCGCTAAGCCCCCTCCCAGATGCCAACATCATCGAGGGAAAGGTGGAGCTCGTGATGTTCTTAGGGCCTTATAAGCAGCTTAGGGTTAATGCCAGAGGTGAGAGGATAATAGCGTACGTAGACCCTGAGGAGGAGGTCAAGGCGGGTGAGATTATCAAATTATACATAAAGCCAGAGGACGTTAAGGTGTACTCTGCCGAGGGCTGGGAGGAACTGGAGTTCGAGTAACTGCTACGCCACGCTTATTAGCTCACACACGACTGTCCACCTTGGGGGGGGAGGTTGAGGCGCCATACATTACTACTCCTGGCACTAGCCATACTTGCTGCAGTCCCCCTAGCGCTGGCTCGCCCTAGGATCCTAGATCCCAGGTACTCTGTCCCCCTCCCGCTCCTGCCAGGCCAGCTGCTCAATGTAACGCTGATCGATGTTGAGAATGCTACGATAGGTGGGGTCTGGATCACTGCTCCCGGGGTGAACTATACACTCAAGCTATTGAACGTCACAGCTCAAGGCGATACAGTAGTTCTTACTCTGAGGGTGCCTGAGGAAGTGAGGGCTGGGCTGTACGATGTGTACGTCCGGGTGGGAGACGAGGTACTCGGGGAGCCCAGGAGTGTATGGCTTCTGTCAGCCTGGCCCTCTAGACTCCTCATAATGCACATCACCGACGTACACATTGACATAGTCACGGAGGGGGTACATAGCACCACGTACTTTGAGACTGCGATGGGCCTCCTAAACACTCTCCCCGCGGATCTAGCGGTGATAACAGGCGACTGCGTAGATGTTGGCAGCGACCTAGGAGCTCTGAAGGTATTCTCTCAAGTAACGAACCGGGCTAGAAAGCCGACCTTCATAATACCCGGAAACCACGACCACTCTCAGACGGACAGCGAGAGCTTCTCAAAGCTCTACTATGGACGCTATGTGGGTCCGCCCTACTGGTATAGGGTGATAGGCCCATTCCTCATTGCGGGCCTAGACCTAGGCATGGAGGGATACCCGGACTCACAGCAGCTGAAGTGGCTTGAGGGAGTCTTATCGAGGCACAGGGATAAGGTGAAAATAATACTGATGCATCACCCCTTCTTCCGGTACGGAGTCTTCGGAGAAATCAACGGCTCCTGGAAGTCGATTGAGGATCTATCGAATGTCATATACAGCAGTTGGGCTGAGCACATGGACGCCGCGCAGGAGTTCCTAAGGATAGTGGAGGAGAATGGAGTTCGGCTGGTGCTCTCAGGCCATGTCCATGGGGATGGCGTGGTCCTCTACAACGGCGTGACCTGGTTCGTCACGACTACGACCACGTGTGCTGGCGTGAGAGAGGGGGATTACAGGGGCTTCAGGCTGATTGAAGTGCGCGAGGATGGGAGCGTGAAGATCTACGGGATTCCGGGCAGAGACCCCCTGAAGGAGTTCAGCTCCTTCAACATCGAGGAGGCGCTGATACGTACAATCCCCGACCCAGAGCTTAGAGCGAACACAGCCCTCGTGAGACTTGGAAGGGGACTAGGTATCGAGCCTCAGAGAATACATGTATACATGTACCTGAATGGAACCGTGCCCGCAGACAGATATGCGCTGTACGGCAACCTCAGCTTAGTTGAAGGCTACTCGCTCACGCCCTACGGCGACCTATACCTGGCTAATGTGACGCTCAGAGTGCAGCCTGGGGTGGAGATTCAGGTAACCGCCTCATGCTATAAGGATGAGTGGGGCCCCGAGGTCAGGCTACTGTTCTACACCCCAAGGAAGCCGGTAGCGGGGAGGGATAGCGTGACGCTGTATGTAAAGGCCGTGGATGAGGGCTGGGGCATTAAGGAGGTCAAGGTGTCGTACACAGCCAATGCGACGAGGGGTGAGGTTAACGCTCTTAGGGTGAGCCCCACAACATACCGGGCCGTGCTGCCGCCCATCAACGCTACAGCGCTCCATATTACGGTGAAGGCTGTGGACTTAGCTGGCAATACAAGCGTAGAGGAGGGGGAGATAAGCTACGTCCAGCCCGCAAAGCCGCAGGAGGAGCAGGCCCCTTCAGAGCAGGCTCCTCCACCCTCAAAACCCGAGGAAGCAAGGCCACCGGTGCCCACTTCACTCATCTTAGCAATAGCGGTAGTAGCCCTAGTAGTGGCGGCACTGGTCGTAGTCCTCACGAGAAGGAGAAAGTGACCTCAGCTTGCTGGTAGTCTAGCGATTATTTTTGATAACAGTTCCCTAACTTCAGGTCTAGACACCAGCCTCCTGAGCGGAGGGCCAGAATCCTCGCCGAGTAGAGCGTGATAGAATGCCCTGTATACCTGGAGCCTCTCCCTCCTCTTCCTTAGCCCCAGAGACTCCGCTACTTCTCTCACGATTCTGCCGACTTCACTCGGGTCACATCCCTCTAAAATCCTCCTTGAGACCTCCACGAACGCTTTCACCACTTCCTCCTCAAAGCATTCTAGCGCCTTAAGGGCCTGATCCACGTTCTGCAGCACAGCTGTATACCCCACCTCCCTTAGCCAGTTACGCGCCATCACCAGCCTCCTCCTCACCTCAGCTATCTCCCACTCCTCCATGTCCCTCAGCTTACCCTGCTTCTTCAGCATGGCTAGCCCGTCCTCGACATCCGTCATCCAGGCAGCTACTCTAACCAGCTGGTAGTAGGGCACACGCCTGGGCTTGCGAGGGGGTGGGGAC
>QMRZ01000016.1 GCA_003649495.1 Thermoprotei archaeon
AGTATGGACTTGAGCACCATGGCCACTCCCTCCATGAAAGCCCTGACTATGTGGCATTTCCGGTGGTCGTACCTGAGCCCTAGCAGCACCCCCCTGGAGTAGGGATCCCTGAAGGGGAATCGTTCCCCAGCCATGAACGGGAGGAACATGAGGCCTCCCGAACCCGGAGGAGCTAACTCGGCTTCTCGCGTCAAGAGGTCATATGGGCTCATTTCAAGTAGGCTAGCCACGATGGTCTCTGGAGCTCCTAGTACATCTCTGAACCAGCGGAGTACTGAGCCGCCGTTATTAGTACTACCCCCAAAAGCCCATCGACCAGCTGCTGCATAGTAGCAGAAGACCCTCATCCCCTTAATGTCGAGCAATGGCTCCCTAGCCAGAGCTCTTAACACGGCAGTCGTACCCAGGTTAACTACTGCTAACTCAGGCTTCTCGATTAAATACCCGAAGTTCTGACCAGCACCGTCAAAGGTCCCCAGTGCCAGGGGAGTGCCAGGATTAACCCCGAACAGCTCAGCCCCCCTCCCCTTGAGTAGGCAGAGTACCTCAGCCCCCTCAGCAGGAGTAGCTAGTCGATCCTCGGCGATCCCCGCTATCTCCAGGGCTAGATCATCCCACCTCAGCTGCCTTATGTTAAACAGCTGAGAGCCTGAAGCATTTCCGTAATCTATGTACGGCTCTCCCACAGCGTTAAGGACCAGGTAATCCTTGACGAGAAGGAAGTACTTAGCTTCCCTTGCAATATTGGGGCGCCTAGCCTTGAACCAGAGTATCTTGGGCAGCGCGTAAACGAAGAGGGGCGGGCATCCAGTCCTCTCGTAGAGTTCCCTTGGATCGCACAGCTCTTCCACCCTCGCGGCATAGGGCCCTGATCTCGAGTCCATGTGGGTCAAGGCGTTAGTGATGGGCCTGCCCTCTCTATCCACCAGCATCAAGCCGTGCTGATAACACGTTAAGGCCACTGCATCGACCTCAAGCCTCTTTGCAGCGAGCTTAGCAGTCTCCCCTACTGCCCTCACTATCTCCTGAGGCGAGTGCTCAGCTGCTCCAGGCTCAGGAGTCAGCAGCTTTAATTCTCTCGAAGAGACTTTCAATATTCTTCCTCTCTCGTCTACTACAGCAGCCTTTACGTTCGTAGTGCCTATATCCACCGTAAGGACTTTCAGGACCATACCGTCACTACTCCCCCGATCTCCACGTATAAGTAGGCAGTGCACTCAGCAGAGCCAGCTAGCCCTTACCCTCCTCTCAAATACCTCCGGATTAGCGACGTGAAGCGGGCGCTCCCCCCTGAAGAACCTAGCAAGGTCCTCAGCAATTGCCATATCCATCCTATAAAGCCCCTCCCTAGTAAAGGCGGCTATGTGAGGCGTGAGGATAGCTCTCTCAAGCTTGCGAAGCGGACTTCGGACTGGGGGCTCCTCCGAGAAGACATCTATTCCGGCGTAGAATATGCGGCCCTTCACAACCATTTCGTATAGCGCCTCCTCATCTACTATAGCCCCCCTAGCCGTATTCACTAGTATGGCTCCCGGCTTTACTCTGGCGAGCCGTTCACGGCTTAACATGCCACGAGTCTCGGGGGTTAAGGGAGCATGTATCGTTATGACATCGCTCTTCTCAAGTAGCTCATCAAGTCCAACCTTCTCGACACCTAGCTCCTTGAAAACCCTGTCTGGAACATAGGGATCATAGGCCAGGATCTTCATTCCGAGACCCTTGCTAGCTATCTTAGCTACCTCGCGCCCTATCGCTCCAAGTCCGATAATCCCTAGAACCTTCCCCCGTAGCTCTACTCCAACTAGCTTGACTCTGTCCCTCCACCTGCCCTCCCTCACGCATTTATCAGCTTCAACTAACCTGCGGGCGCACGCCAGCATTAGGGCTATGGCATGCTCCGCCACAGATATCTCCTCGCCAGTATGCCTACAGTAGGTGACCACAATGCCTAGCTCAGTTGCTGCTTCTACATCTACGTTATCCAGGCCGATGCCATGCCTGGCTATTATTTTCAAGTTACTAGCCTTCTCCATCACACCCCTAGTAATAGGCCCTCCGCCTCCCAGTATTACTGCATCTGCATCACCTATCTCTCTCAAAACCTCCTCCTCTCTCATCCCAGTCCTGAATACAGTGCGTCTTATCTCATCAAATATCTTGGTCAGCCTCTCCAGTGCCTCACGCGCGTGGATCCCATAGGATGCCGACGCAATCACTAGCTTGGGCATGCTCTCACTCCCTCGAGAGGGCGTCTATTATCAGCTGGCAAAACTCAGGCAGGTCATCTGGCACTCTACCGGTTATCAGGTTCCCGTCTCTTACAGCTGGCGCGTCCTCAAATACAGCGCCTGCGTTAATTAGATCGTCTCTAACAGCCTTATAGGCTGTAACCCTCTTCCCTTTAACCAACCCAGCTGAAATTAGAACCTGAGGCCCGTGGCAGATAGCTGCTATTATCCTTCCCATCTCATACATCTTCCTCACGAAATCCAGCACTCTCTCATCAATTCGCAGGTAGTCTGGCGAGTAGCCGCCCGGTATCACTACAGCGTCAAAGTCCTCTGGCTTTACTTCCTCCAGGCGCTTAACCACGTACCGTTCTCCTTCACGGAATACTTCGAGAGGTACTGGCGTTCCATACCTCCCCGTAACAGGCTTACCCGGGATTGCGGGGCGGGGGTGCAGCCCCCCCTCCACGGGGATTATCACGACCTCAGCCCCCTCCTCGCTTAGCCTCAGGAAGGGATACAACAATTCAACATCCTCAAACTCGTTAGCCACTATGATCGCGATGCGCTTGCCCCTTAGCTTAGAACCAGGCCCTGTCCTCACAGCTTAATGAGGCATGCGCGACAGATATCCTTAGCGCCGCTTACCTCCCTTGAAGTACTCTCTGAACAGCTGTTTAAGCTTACTGTAAGCTTCTTCAGCACTATCATAGCTCATAGCTTTGAAGTTCTCTCCTCCTCTCAGCGTCTTCTTCACTACATCGGAGGGCGCTAGTATTACGTGTAAGTTAGCTGCCATGTCAGAGCCCTTGCCTATAGCAGCTAATGCCTCCGACATGGCAGTTGCTGAGTCGTGTATCACATCGAGGTATATGCGCTCCTTACCGTCAGTCACCTCGATATCCACGGGATGCGAGTACCCACTCTTACCGGGTGCCTGTGCTGGAGATCTCGCGATTAATCCCTCTGCCCGAGCAGCTCTCTCGGCAAGCTCTACTAATAACTGCTTTGCTTTCTGTTTCAACACCCTCTCGTTAACCCTATACTTGAATACGACTACGTAGTCAGCATTCCTGTAGTCGAACTCTAGCCCACAGCTTATACACTTGTAAGCTGGAAGGGGGGAATCAAATCTAGCTCCGCATTCCTCGCACGTGAATAGCCTCCCCAGCACTATGTAGCCCTCCCCCTCCTTACCTAACGGCTTGCCACACTTCTTACACACATACCCCTCATTAGTGGCCATGTCCTCCAGGGGGCCTGTGTACCCACAAGATATGTGTGAGACAAGCGTTGTTCTCCTCAGGTTTTTAGAGCCACAGCGAGGACACTGCAGCTTGGATAGTAGCCTGAACGAGCCACACTTAGGGCACGTGACGAATGAGTCGTAAGGAGATTTCTCCAAGACACCGAGTTCCACGAGCGAGTTTAGGACATCCACCTCCTTGTAGCCGTATTTCCTCGCTATCCTGAAAGCATCAGGGTATATTATGCCAGCTGTGTACGATATAGTGGGAGTCAATTCGCTTCGCCCTGACCTGCTTATCTCCAATAGCATATCGTAGAGGGCCTGTGTGAGCTTGTCTCTCTTCATGGAATGCTCTACCTAAGAAGATCGGGGAGCGATTTAAACTCAACTCTCTCCCGCCTAAAAATTTTTCTCTCGTTCTTAAATTGTGATGTGGGTGTAGTAGGGTGGTAGCCAAGTCCCCCACCACGGCCAGTGAGAGCTTGTTAGACCTATACGAGGTGATACCGCCATTCGCGTATGTAGCGATAACTAGGGAGAGAAGGACTGGCCGAACAATGTACAAGGTCATAGAGCCTCCTCTCACTCCAACAGATGAAGCGGCAATAGCTGAGATAAAGAGAATTCTAATTGAGACTCAGTATGCAGACTTAGAGAAGATAAGAAGCAAAGGAGCAGAGGAAGTTCTCTACGAGCTGGTGAGGGATATAGTGAGGAAGTACAGGGTACCCGTGCCCGAGGACGCGTTCGATAAAATATTTTACTACGTCAAGAGAGACATGGTAGGATATGGCAAGCTTGAGGTGTTAATGAGGGATCCGTACGTTGAGGACATCTCGTGTGATGGCGTCGGCGTCCCAGTCTACGTGTGGCACACAAGGTACGAGTCGCTCCCCACCAATGTGAGGTTCGAGACTCCTGAGGAGCTAGAGAGGATGTTACTCAGGCTCTCGCATAAGGCTGGCAAGCACATATCGGTGGCGCAGCCAGTTGTAGAAGGCGCACTACCTGAGGGGTATAGGCTGCATGCGCTCCTCTCAGAGGTAGCTAGAAGGGGAGGCTCATTCACGATAAGGAAGTTCAGGGAGGTTCCCTTCTCCGTGGTAGATCTCGTCAAGTTAGGCACTATCTCAGTACAGCTGGCAGCCTACCTCTGGCTACTCGTCGAGTCTAAGAAGAGCCTAATGGTCGTTGGAGCCACTGCTAGTGGCAAGACCACGACGCTCAACGCTATAGCTACATTCATCAGACCCGAAGCTAAGATAGTTACTATCGAGGATACGCCTGAACTAAACTTGCCACACGAGAATTGGGTCTCCCTGGTAGCTAGGCCCTCAGTTGATCCCTGGGTCAGGAACGTGACTCTGTTCGACCTCCTAAAATCGGCATTGAGGATGAGACCTGACTACATAATAGTTGGGGAGATAAGGGGAGAGGAGGCCTTCACGCTATTCCAGGCGATAGCTACAGGACACGCTGGCATGTGTACTATGCATGCTGAAAACGTCGACTACGCGATTAAGAGGCTAATCTCGGAGCCCATGAACATTCCTTCCTTCTTAGTACCGCTAATGAACGTATTCGTACTGATTAAACGGCTATCCATCGAGGAGAGGGTTGTTAGGAGGGTGGTAGAGGTCTACGAGATGCTCAGTGGCGATAAGGGCCCCATTAAGCACCTCGTCTTCAAGTACGACCCTATCAAGGATTCCGTTGAGAGGATAGAGCGTAGCAAGCTCCTGGAGATCATAGCTAAGGAGAGGTTTACTACGGTAGACGAGCTGGAAGAGGAGCTGAGGAGGAGGAAGGAGGTCATAAAGTACTTAGTGGAGAGGGGGGTGACTGATTTCAGGAGAGTTAGCAGGCTGGTTAGAGATTACTACCTCAGGCCTGCAGCTGTGTATTCTGCGATAGAGAGGGGCGCCTATGAGCTCGTTTAGCTACGCTATTGCTGGTCAGCTAGCTAAACGCCTCAGCAGGAGAGCTGGTGTCTTCAAGGACATTTACTACACAGCTGGCTTCTCCGAGCCCTTTGACGCCTACTTGAGCAGGTGCATTACTGCTTACCTCTTCACGGCACCTGCGGTAACCATAACCGCCTTTGTGCTACACTCGCTGATACTGCGGTACCCGCCACTCTTCTCAGCAATCCTAACCTTCCTCCTCCTCATAATCTACAGCCTCCTATTCCTAGCATTTGTGCTGTATTACCCAGTATACAGGAGATACGCTAGGGGTTTGAAAATAGACTCCAGGATACCCTACACCATCTCTTACTTCGCCGCTCTAGCAGCGGCTGGCATGGGCATTGAGGCTCTCATGGAGAGGATAGCTGAGGTTGAAGATGTAAAGGAGGTAGCCAGGGAATTCGCGCTCTTCTTAACGGATGTCAAGGTATTGGGATTTGACGTATTGACAGCTCTGGAGAGGAGGTCGAGGATGAGCCCCTCCATAATGTTGTCACTATTCTTCGCGGGCTTGAGGGACACGTATATAACGGTCGGCAATCTATACGAGTACGCGGCGTTCATGGCTAGAAGGTTAATGGAGCTCAAGAGGTATACTCTTAGGAGTGTCCTAAACAGCATCTCGATGGTGGCAGAGGTCTACATCACTCTAATGGTGGCAGCACCCCTAATGTTCGTCACCATGCTAGCTATCATGGGAATGCTGGGAGGCACGATAGCTGGCTTCCCGCCACAGCTAATCATATTAATCCTCCTCATAGTGGGCATCCCAACATCAGCTATAGCAGTGCTCCTAATGCTGGATGGCATCCTGTCGAGGGTTTAACATGCCGTACATCGTACTTAAGGGGAGGAAGCTGCTTCTCATAGCCGTTGTCTCTGCCACTCTATCTGCAGCCCCTCTTATGATACTCCTAGAGTGCTACGTGTTACCGTTCCTCATGCACAGAAAGTTTGGAGATGTGACTTGGCATCAGCTGATGAGCGGCATCAGCATGCCGTGGTCAAGGAATTTCTACACCCTACTAGCAGCGCTCGTCATGGCTTGCTTAGCTCCCTACGCGGTGGTTGAGTATCTGAATAGGAGGTATGTTGATGCTGTGGAGAGGGAGATGGCCAGCTTCTTCAAGGGCTTGGCGGAGGGGGTAAGGGCGGGCATGCCACTAATTAAAGCGCTCGAGATGGCGGCCAGGGCGGCTAGCGGTCCCCTGGGCAGGGAGATGAGGGCAGTAGTAGCTAGAGTCGAGATGGGTAGCAGCCTTGAGGAGGCGCTAGCTAAACTCTTGGAGAAGGTTGATGTGCCTAGCTTGAGGAGGGCAGCCACGCTGATCACAGTAGCCTATGAGAGTGGAGGGCGCGTGGCGGATGTGCTGGATGCGGCTGCGGAGATGTACGGCATGATAAGGAGCTACGAGGATGAGAAGAGGGCTTCCATAGCCCCGTACGCATGGACTGTCTACATCTCCCTAGCAGTCTTCCTATTCGTATCCACGATAGTGCTCGTAGGCTTCGTGGAGCAGCTCCAGAGGCTGCGCATCCCCGCCCTGTTAGCCAGCCCCATACCTCCACAGCTCTTTAAGGCTATATTCTTCATCTCATCATTCATAGAGGCTGCATTTGGGGGCCTCGTAGTAGGCAAGATGAGGGGAGGCACTATTAAGGCGGGTCTACTACACTCAGTGATCTTGATGGGGCTGGTCACGCTCTACTTTAATCTCCTAGACCTCTATATTGAGCCCCTGCTCAGGGGGGTGTTCCAGCTCTTTAGTAGCTAGAGCAAATCTCGTGAGGAAACTTTAATCAATAGGCGAGTGGAGCTCTAGGATATGAGCGAGTATAAATTGTCAGAAGAGTCGCTGAAGTTCCTGGGAAGTGCTTGTGAGGCAATAGGCCCCTCGGGATTTGAAGACGAAGTACTCCGGATGTTCAAAGAATATGCCTCTAAGTACGCAGATGCTGTGATACGCGATAACCTAGGCTCCCTAATATTCGTAGCAGAGGGGTCAGCGGAGAGGCCTCGCGTACTAGTTGCTGGCCACGTTGATGAGGTAGGTTTTGTTGTAACTGGTATCACTAAGGAAGGATATGTGACCTTCACGCCTGTTGGTGGATGGTTTGAGCAGGTTCTACTAGCCCAGAGGGTTCTCATTAGGACTAAGAAGGGTAAGGTGATGGGGGTAATAACATCGAAGCCCCCTCACCTCTTAACTCCGGAGGAGAGGCAGAAGGTAGTGAAGATAGATCAGATGTATATAGACGTGGGGGCCACTAGCGAGGATGAAGTTAAGGAGATGGGAGTGAGGATAGGGGATCCCATTGCACCGTGGTCACCCTTCACCAAGTCGGCTACTGGGAAGACCATAATGGGCAAGGCTTTCGATGATAGGCTGGGAGCATTCGTGGCAGTTGAAGTCTTACGGTACTTTAAGCAGGGCGGTGTTCAGCACCCTAACACGCTATTCGCCGCTGTCACGGTGCAGGAGGAGGTAGGCCTCAGAGGGGCGCAGACTACTGGATGGGCTGTGGATCACGATGTAGCTATAGTGGCCGAGGTTGATATAGCTGGTGACGTGCCCGGCATAAAGCCGAGGGAGGCACCAGCCAAGCTGGGGAAGGGGCCGACTATAGTGACGTACGATGCTTCAATGATCCCCAATCAGAGGCTTAAGGAGTTCGTGATCGAGGTAGCCGAGGAGTGTGGGATTCCTTACCAGCTCTCAGTAGTTGCTAGGGGAGGGACTGACGCGGGACGCCTGCACCTCTACAAGACCGGCCGCCCCAGCATTGTGATAGGCATCCCCACGAGGCATATACACAGCCACGTCAGCATCGCACACGTAGAAGATCTGGAGAATGCCATAAGGCTTGTGGCGGAAGTTGTGAAGAGGCTAGACTCAGGCACTGTAAAGAGCTTCACTGTGCTATAGGGACGTTAACTCTGTCGCTTTTCCCTGAGTAATTTATTTAATGCCTCCTCAAGTATTTCCTCTATCCTCCCCTGAACCTCTTCTATCTCGTCATCTGTCTTTACGACAAATACGTTCCTATACTCCCTTGCAATCCTCATGTAGGCTCTCCTAACTCTCTCTAGCTTCTCCAACTCCTCGAAGAGCTCGAGTGCAAACCTATCCTCCCTAATCCTCCTTAGCGCCTCGAGGGGCTCTAAGTCCAGGATGAATGTTACATGGGGTAACGGGAAGCGGGAGTTTATCTCTTTAAGCCATTCATAGTCTAGATCTAGCGACCCATAAGCTAGGCTAGAGAAGAGGTACCTGTCAGACACAACCGCCTTTCCGCTCCTCAATGCTGGGATTATCAGGCTGTGCACGTGATGGCTCCTATCGGCTGCGAAGAGGAGCTGGAGGGTCATTGGATCAGTCCTCCACTCCCCTCTCAAACACGCCCTAATTAAGCCCCCTATGAGGCCGTCAGTGGGCTCCTTCGTTAAGATCGTCTTTATACCTCTACTCTCGAGGTAGCGTTCAGTGAGTCTGGCATGAGTTGTAAGGCCTGCACCATCTATTCCCTCGAACGCCACGAAGATCATCGAGGAGAAGACCTCAGCGCTGTATTAACCCCATCGTGCAACATGGGGCTCATGCTGGCTAACCTCTTATAGTTGCTATAGCTAGCCTGGCTTCCTCAACAGATATTTAGGAGGCCGCCACGGTGCTGTGCTGTGAGGAAAGGGCTTGAGTTCGTTGAGCTGCTATGTAAGGATGCCTTAAAGAAGGGGCTCCTTGAACCCTTTGAGCGCGAGACATGTCCACAGCGTGTAGCAGCGCTTATTGGCTATGAGTGGATCTGGGTGGCTCAATACCATGCTCAGAGGCTTGGGCTAGTGACGTCGGGAGAAGCCGGGCTGAAGCTCACTAATAGTGGGAGGAGGTACATCGATGCGTTACTGGAGCTTGCGTATATGCTTAAGGGCGAGGTTGAGTGGGGGGCTGAGGCTGTGGCAGCCGCGTTAGAGGCCCTCACTGATTGGAGGGCGGAGTTCCACAGCGGGGAGGAGATGGCGAAGTATGCTGAGCTTGTTGTAGAGGAGCTGCGGGGACTAAGGAGATTTCCAGAGACGTACAAGTGGGCCTGCTCACTCATGGTACGCTACGATTTTAAGTACATGGAGAGTCCTCTAGGGCTCTTGAAGAGGATTGAGGCTTTAACTCTAAATTCCGAGAGAACGCCTTAACTCCTCCATCTTCTTCTTGGCAACCCTCTCAACTTCCTCGGGAGAGGAACCATCTGTAGCTAATTCGGCAGACAGCTCAGCGTATACCTCGAGCACGGCTAGGGCTTCTTCAGTCCTCATCTTGCCTATTATTACTCCAGCGTGAACCACCACCACATCTCCCGCTCTCACTTCGCTGACGCCAACTAACACTCTCTTACGCACTCCACCTCCGAAGTCCACAATAGCCTCAAGCCCCTTAACCTCTACCACCCTAGCTGGCACGCCCCAGCACATTAGAGTCCAACCTCTCTAGCTACCTTATCAGCTAGGCCTCCTCCCCCGAACCGGGCCCATATGGCACACGTGCCTTCGCTAGACACCATGCAGGGGCCATAAGGCCTAGAGGGTGTGCAAGCCCTCATGAAGAGGGGGCATTCCACTGGCTTGGCAAGTCCCATTATCACATCAGCGCACCTACAGCCGCTGGGCATATCCTCCCTTCCATCTGGTATCTCTAGCCCATACTCGCGATACGCATCATACTTAACATAAGGACCCGCTAGCTCAAGCCCACTATCGGGTATCACTCCCAGTCCCCGCCACGCTGCATCGCTTACCTGGAATACCTCGCTGATAAACTTCTTGGCCAGCACATTGCCTTCCCACGTAACTAGCCGCCTATACTCTACTTCTGCTCCTACGCGCCCCAGGTAAATCATCCTCAGCAGTATGGCCACGGATATCATTAGGTCGAGCGGCTCGAACCCGGAGATGACAGCTGGAAGTCTAAGTTCCCGCGAGAGCCTATCCCAGGGCTCAGCCCCTGTCACTGTTGAGACATGTCCTGGCGCGATAATCCCCCTAACAGGCTCTAACCCTCGCTCTACAGTTGCTAAAATAGCGTGCCTTGCAGCGGGAGGAGTGAGCCTGAGTGCTGATAGCAGCTTTAAATTCTTAGGTACAAGCCCCCTAGCCAGGGGTATGGCGTAGCCGGGGGCTGTTGTCTCAAAGCCTATGGCCAAGAAGATAGCCTCGCAGCCCCGCTTCGCGGCATCCCTTATAGCATCCATGAAGCTGTATACTACCCTCACGCTCCCCCCCAGAGCCTTGGCCTCCCTCAAGCTCCTCGCCCCTCTCACCTCTCTAGTAGCGGGCAGCCTGAAGGCGTCGCCAAACGTGTAGACGGTTACCCCCTCAAGCGAGAGCCTTATTGCGTGCTCCACGCAGAGAGATGGGGTTATGCAGACTGGACAGCCCGGCCCAGCTACCAATTCTACTTCCCTAGGCATTAGGCTCCTCAGGCCGTAGTGGACTGTAGTCCACTCGTGAGTGCCGCAGAAGTTCATCAGCTTAATGATCTTGAAGCCTCTCGATCTAAGCGCACTGGCATACTTCCGTATTAATCCTCTGACTTTCTCAGCGAGTTCATGACTCCTGTAGAGTTCCAGCTCCCTCATAGGGTGTCACTAACATGTCAGGTGAAATGCGCCTATTACCTTAGCCCCCCTCCTCACGAGCTCGTTGTAGATCTCTGATGCCTTTCTCGTGTCAGCTATGTAGATCCTGACCCCCTTCTCTCTGCAATACCTTATGACGTCTTCTGAAACTTCCACTAATCCGCTATAGCCGGTCCCTATCACTATGCACTCCACGTCTAGGTTGAGTACCTCCTCCAGATCCTTGAGTGTTACTTTATGGCCCTCCTCACGCCACCATGGACTCACTACGTGATTAGGCGTTATTATCAGATCCCTCCCATACTCCTTGCCTCCCACCACCATCCTGCCAAACGTGTAGCTCTCTATAAGTGGCTGAGTCATCATAGCTAGGAAAGTCGGCGGCGTTTAAGCTTTGCCCGAGTATCGTGCGGCGTTTATAGCTCCACATAACACTCTATAAGCCTTAACAGCATCATCTCTCTGCACAATGAAGACCGTATCTGTATGTGCTGAGATGATCTGCGTTAGGTTGACTCCATTAAAAGCCAGCAGCGTGGTTAGGTAAGCTACTACTCCTGGAGTGGTTATTATTTCCCTAGGGCTGATCACTACTATTGCTGCCTGATCCCTATACACAGCCTCTACTAAGGTCCTCCCAGCAGCCTCGATTACCCGCTCAAGAGTCTCCATGTCCGCGACTATAGTGAACGTGTAAATGCCCTGAGTCAGCTGGAGGAAGCGCGCACGAGGTACGACCTTAGCTATCTTCGACACTAGCGAGAGCGGGTCGCTAGCCCTGACAGTAGCCAGTCCAATGTCGTCTATTAGTGAGAGTGAACTCCTGGCGATCACCTCCAGCACCTCCCTTTTAGAGCCAGCTAAGGACTCAGCAAGCTTATCCCGAAACCTTATTATAGCCATTTTAACGGATGTGTCGCTGACTCTGCGGCCTAAGCGCTCCTCCACCTCCTCCTTTAACAAGCGGGCTAAAGCTGAGTAGTTCACAACCCCTAACTCGAGCGCTGCAAGTATTACGGGCTTTGAGAGAAGTATCTCGCTTATAGCTCGACTGACGCTGCCGGGAGTCTGGGGCATATACATTGGGATACTTACGATATTAAAAACCTCTTGCTTAATTACATGTATCGTATATAGGTTACAGATGTAACAAAAATTCTTAACAGATTCGCTGATTATATCAAAAGGATTTTTAATCACGCCCTAGAAGCCCTCCAGGGAAGGGCCATGCAGGCTAAGACGTTAACCTGGCTATTCGTGGGTATTGTGATAGGGCTAGTAGCTGGCTATGCAGCATCGCTCCCCATTCAGAACTCTCTTCAAGCTAAGATAGCCAGCTTAGAGGAGAAGCTGAGCCCTAAATACGTTGAGAAAATAAAAGCCAGGGGGAAGCTGATAGTAGGTACATCGGCTGACTGGCCTCCCTTCGAATACGTCGATAAGGAGGGGAACTTCGCTGGAATAGATATTGAGATAGCTAAGAAGATAGCTGAAGCACTGGGGGTGGAGCTGGAGATTAAGGATATGAAGTTCGCGGCACTGATAGAGGCTCTGCGCAACGGGCAGATAGATATGATACTAGCTGACATGACACCCACAGCTGAGCGGGAGCAGCTAGTGGACTTCTCCATCCCCTACTACTTTAGTAAGGGTAACGCCGTTGTGACTACTAAAGATAGGCTAAATGAATTTAGGGAAGTTGACGATTTAAAGGGCAGGAATATCGGAGTCCAGTTAGGCACCATTCAGGAGGAGTGGGCTAAGGAGAATCTGGGAGATAAAGCCAGCATAGTATCTTATGACCACGTCTACCCCGAGATGATAATGGCCCTCAAGAGAGGCGACATAGATGTCATGGTAGTGGGCGACATAATAGCTAGCGTCATAATTGAGAAGGATCCAGATCTAGCTATAGCCTTCTACGCCGGAGGCACCAGGATAGGCGCGGCAGTAGCAGTTCCCCAAGGTGCTGAAGACCTGAAGTACGTCGTTAATAGCGTACTCGAGAAGATGCTTGAAACTGGAGAGATGGAGCAGATATTCAAGGAGGAAATCGCTAAGTGGCTAGGAGCTGGTAGCTAGACTAGCTTGGTGATGGAGCCTTGGAGTGGGCCTTCTTTATCATAAGCATAATTCCAGATCTCATTAAAGGACTGCTCACGACACTCGAGATAAGCGTCACATCATTCATCATGGGGCTAGCGCTAGCCGTAATGCTGGCGCCAGCCAGGATCTTTGCTCCGAGACCAATATCGCTGATAGCTAGGGGCTACATCGAGTTGCTCAGGGGCACGCCGCTCCTAGTACAGCTCCTCCTGATATACTTCGGCCTGCCCTCAGTTGGGATCAAGCTGGATGCCTACACGGCCTGCATCCTAGCTATAGGGCTGAATAGCGCGGCGTATCAGGCGGAGATCCTGAGAGGAGCCATGAAGAGCATCCCGGAGACCCAGTTCTTGGCCGCGGAGTCGCTGGGGATGAGTACGGCCCAGGCTTATCGTTACGTAGTGCTGCCTCAGGCGCTTAGAGTAGCGATACCAGCGCTAGTGAATGAATTTGTCACCCTCATTAAGGAAAGCTCGCTGGCCTCCGTCATAGGGGTAGTAGAGCTCACGAGGAGGGGCGAGTACTTGGTAGCCTACACGTTCAGAGCTCTGGAGGTCTACGTGGCTGTTGCCCTCATATACTTTGTTGTATGTGCCTTAGCCTCACAAGCGACTAGAATTTTAGAGAAAAAGCTCATGATACCCGGATACGAGAGGGGGGTAACATGACGCCAAGAGTGCTAGTAGTTGAGGGCTTGAAAGCAGGATACGGAGACCGTGTAGTCCTGAGGGGGGTAAGCCTTAGCGTCAAGAGAGGCGAGAAGGTAGTCATAATGGGGCCCAGCGGCTCAGGTAAAAGCACCCTCCTCAAGTGCATCGTGAGACTAGTTGAGCCATGGGCTGGCAGGATAGTGCTGGACGGCGAGGAAGTTACTAGTAATAGCGCAGATCTCAGAAGGATAAGGGCTAAGACAGGCTTCGTGTTCCAGCAGTACAACCTCTTCCCCCACATGACAGTTTTGAGGAACCTGACATTGCCATTAGAAGTCGTTAAGAAGCTTCCAAAGAAAGAGGCTGAGAGAAAGGCCTTAAAACTGCTTAGAATGCTCGGCTTAGAGGAGTTTGCTCATAAATACCCGTTACAGCTTAGCGGCGGCCAGCAGCAGAGGGTGGCAATAGCCAGGGCACTGGCCATGGATCCCGTGCTGTTGCTACTGGATGAGCCGACTTCAGCCTTAGACCCAGAGCTCAGATATGAAGTACTTGAGACGCTATTCGAGATAGCTAGACAGGGGAGGTCTATGCTAATAGTGACTCATGAGCTGGACTTCGCCGAAGCTGCAGCTGACAGGCTCATATTGCTCGATAATGGAGTCGTAATTGAGGAGGGGGATCCCTGGGAAATGATACATAACCCAAGAACCGAAAGGACGAAGAGATTCCTTGTGAAGATAATGAGAAAGAGCATAAGCGCCTAGAACAACTCACCCTTCAGCCGAGCTCCCATAGCTAGTTTCCTTATCTTAGTCAAGTACCTGGCTATCCTGATATACATAGGCTCTATCTCATGAGCCTCCCCCCCTTCCACGACTATGTGCCTCCTAGGGAGCCCTCCCACGATCTTATCGACCTCCTCTACAGCCATATGGAGCTGGACACAGTGGGGTGATCCATCGACCGTCAGCACTACAAGCTCCTCCAGCTTAACCCTCGCGGCCATGGAGGCTAGCTTCAGCGCCACTAAATTGAAGTGGGTCTCCTCCATGCACACTGCCAGTGGGACCCGCCCCTCAGCGTACATCCTGAATATTGAGGGATATTCGTCTCGCACACAAGTACCGTAGAGGAGAATTCGTCTTAACCTCCTTATCTCCCTGCCAGCTACATTAACGTCCATCAACTTCCTGTAAGGAGTTAACACTGTCTCAGCCCCGCCTAGCTATAGGCTCAACATTCTCCAGCAGCGTTCTCAACTCCCTGAGTAAGGGAGCAAGCTCGCTCACATCTGCCCTGCTTAAGGCTGTAAGGAGATTTCTCAGCTTCTCCCTATAGTCTGATGCAAGCTCATCACTCCTATCCAGTAAAAGGGCCATGGTCCTCCGGGTAAGGCCCTCAACCATCTTTCTAGCGGCCATGCCTAGCCTTTTCTTCCAATCTTCCCAAGTCTTCACCCTCCCCTCCTCTATGTCTACTTGAAGGAGTGGGTACTCCTCAACAGCTAGGACTAACTCATCGCCTAGTACGTATGCCTTTAAAGTACCAGGAGCTGTCATCGTCAACTTCCTTAGAGCATTCACCAGGGTATCCTCCTCCATAGCAGCTAGCAGCGCCAGGGCATCCTCTATGCCACCTTGAACTCTCCCAATGCTGGCTACTCCCCCCTCCACGTAAGAGACACGCGCATCGAGCTCTTATGAAGCTTCTGTAAAAAACGATGGATCCCCACTGACGTCTCAAGCAAACTTCTCTTAGCAATATGTAAAGGGAAGTTTAGTTACGTATTACTTCCCGCCATACTTCCTCGCCTGCAGCCTCCAAGCAGCTGCACGCTAAAAGTTTCGGTCGTCTACTACTTTAAAGAGAGGCGGCTAGTGTCTATGAGATAGGTTTCCCTCTGGGATCATAGCCTCCATTCTTCAAGGCGTTAATCGCGCGCTTAAGGGCGGCTCTAAGCTCACAGGCTTTTTCCTCGGGAAGTGCATCGTAGGTAAACGTCCAGGCGCCCCACTCTATCCCGGCGGCGTACTTCAGCTTATCCTTCTCCCTATGAACCGGGTAAAATTCTAAGTGTAAGTGGAAGTATTCAGCCTCCACCTTACATGGCCTCTGGTGAAATATCAGCATGTATGGAAGGCTGAAGCCGAAGAGGTTGTTGTACATGGCGGTTACTACCTTGAGCGAGTCCGCTAAGTCCAGCAGTTCCTCACTACTGAGCTCTGCTAACTTGCCGACGTGCCTATTAGCGTAGATGTGTACCTCATATGGCCACATAGCGAAGAAGGGGAGGAATGCCGTGAAGCCCTTATTAACGTACAAAAGCCTACTACCCTCCTCCCTCTCCAGCCTCAATATGTGGCACAGCAGGCACTCGCCCTTATCCCTCCAGTACTTCTCCATGTTCCTCATCTCAACAGCTACGCGAGGTGGTATGAAGGGAAGTGCATAGACCTGGCTGTGAGGATGTGTGAGAGAGACCCCTATCTCCTCCCCCTTATTCCTGAAGGGGATCACGTATTGTATTGAAGCGTCTTTGCACAGCTCCTCTGTGACTCGAGCTAGCTCACGCAAGTATTTCACCAAGGTTTCTAGGGGAATATCGCATAGATCGCCCTCGTGCATGGGTGTCTCTACTACAACTTTACAGTAACCGTAGCCCGGCTCTACCTTGTAAACGTCATTGCTCTCCCTTGAGATCTTAGCGTCGGGTCTAAGAGCCGGGTACCTATTGTCTAGCGTGAGGACCTCCCATCCATATCCCGTCTCAGGTGAGCCAGGGCAGAATGGGCACTCACCCCGCCTCCAAGGCCTACGTTTACGTCCACTCGATACTATGATCCAGGATCCTAGTAGGGGGTTCCATCTGAGCTCGTTATATATTTCTTCCATCGATGTGGAGAAAATCCTTTGTATAAAATAAGGTTTTACAGCTTCACCAGGGCCAGACCCATGCAGCCCGTGCTACCAGCAGCAGTGCAATCCCTATTCCTATGAAGACCCCTACTCCGGCGAGTATTCCAGCTGCTAGCACGCCTCTGAGCCTATTCCACCTTTCAGCTCCTACATACCTCCTTATCACGTAGCGCCCCACTAGGGAGCCTATGAACATCATTATCGAGTAGGGGGGGAGCATGTAGCAGCCGATGAGCAGTGGGACTGGAGATGCTATACCCACCTTGGAGAGGATAGGGGTAGAAGCGGTTATCCCCAAGGCTATGGCGGCAGCTATGCCCATTATCTTAGGATCCAGTACTATCTGACGAGTTGCGAAGAGTGAATCGTTGGTGGCAAAGAGGGGCCAATACACCATCGAGTTGGGGTAGGCGCTCGAGGGTATTGGAGCCAGCCTCCAGAAGAAGTCCATCATCAAGAAGCCCACCACAGCATTTAGCACGAGTCCTATGACTAGGGCCTTAAAGTAGTCCGTAGATCTCGTCTGCGTCAGGTAAGCTACCTTGACTGCCTGGCACATTGAGCCTTGCGCGCCTAGGCTAATGTACGGCGCCTGTACCCATCCCGCATAGCCCTCGTAAGGTGTGAAGTAGACTATAGCCTGCCAGGGCCACGGCATGGAGGGGAAGAAGCCTATTTCGCCTATAGCCCGTGAGGCTATCATGGCTATGAAAAAGCTGATGACAGTTGACGTAAGTAGGGAGATGTAGAGCGGGATCTCGGGAATTAACACGTGATGTAGCGCTACTGAGCCTAAAGAGCCCGTTAAGAACATGGCTAGTATCAGCGTAAAGGGCGGGAAGTGCGAAGGTCTAGCGCTTCCCCTGCTCGACACGAGTAGCTTAAACGTCCTTACGATGCTCTTCCTGAGCGCTATTATCAGGCCAGCAGCTAGGCCTAGGGCTATCCCGAACTGTGGTGCTATCCATATTCTCTGGAAGGACCTCTGGTAGATGGTGGCTATGGTCATGCCCTTATAGTATTCCTGAGCCCACACGGGGAAGTACCGCGGGTCTACTGTGAATAAGTAGTTAAGGAATATCCACACTGTGGCTGAGCCCAGTAGCATAAGGCCGGTGGTAGATGGATCTAGCATTATCCCCAGCACGAAGGAGCTAGGGTCTGTAGCAAAACCTATCAAGGCTCCAGGCATGTATTTTTCAGTAAGCCATGTGAGGTCAGCCCACGGTAGGGGTATTATCTGTATTCCGAGAGCCTGGCCTGTGTAGAGCAGCGCGCCATATATCAGGCCGGGGTAGAAGCCAGCTAGGAACATCCTCACATGCTCGCTCCTCCTCTCAGTGATAGTCTCTATCAGGGAGTAATCTATCTGAGCGAAGGGGAATGGAAGTTTCTCGACCTCAACGAACAGATAGGAGAATAGTATACCTAGTGACACGTCAGCTAACAGCGTTAGTAGGAAGAAGGCAGTCGCCACCGCTATGGCCTTAGCCCAAGCTGGATGCATTAAGGTCCTCAGGTGGTAGACTGGATCGCCATAAGGCGGGGCTAGCCAGTCAGGAACCAGGTAAGGAAGTGGCACGCCATGAATCTTGAATGCAAAGGTTACCGGAGTGTTGACATAGAAGGCTCTGTAAACGAGCCAGTAGTAGGGGGGAAGCGATGCTACGACAGCCCCCATGCTCGAGTATATTACGAATATCTCGTTCATAGTTAGGGGGGAGCCTGCGATCCTTGAGAACTCGGAGAATAGTATCGCTATTACGTAGAGCGCGGCTATTGCTATGGTGCCGCCAGTTACTAGGTTTAAGTAGAGGTTTATAGGGATGAAGAGCAGAGCTGCGGTGATTATGGCGAAGAGAGCCCTCCACGTTAAACCCACCTTAAACTCCTGGCTCACCTAGCTCACCACGTCATTTTCAGCGAAGTTGCTGGCCTATTTAAGTCATTATCTCTTAGCTTATATTGACTGCTGAAAAGCTTAAAATGTAGGCTCCTCTCTCTCACATCAGAGGTGACTGATGTGAGCATACGCGTTGGAGCGCTCTTATTTGCGCTATTAACCAGCCTGATGGTAGCTCTCGTGCCCCCTACATGTCAGCCCCCCACTGCCTCGCCTGAGCTGAGCAACAGGATATTGAT
>QMRZ01000017.1 GCA_003649495.1 Thermoprotei archaeon
CTGAGTAATTTAACTAGCCACTGTCCCACCATCCCCCGCGCCCCCAGTACGGCCACTTTATACCTCCTCAAGGCTGTCACCCCCTGCCTCGGTGATTCAGCCCAGACTCAGGGGCGGCAGCTCAGTCGTCGGGAACTCTCATCACGTGCTCAGGCCCCCGTAGTCTCATCCCTACCCTGAGTACGAGGTCTCGTATATCAAGCATGCGGTAGAGCTCTCCAGAGTCAACTTTTTAAGGCAAAAATCCGTAAAGCGTTACAAGGTGTTGTAATTGGCTGAAAACTACGCTCGGAGGCTCTTAGCATACGTGGCTAAGCACTGGAGACTCGCAGCCTTGACTACCGCGTCATCGCTAGCGGCAACCATAGCTACCCTCGTAATCCCACTATACACCAGGAGCGCAGTCAATGTCCTAGTTACGGGACGCCTAGATCAGCTACTCCCCTACGCGCTCATGATAGTAGCGCTCACAGTGCTTCAGGGAGTCCTGGGGTTCGCCACGAACTTCGTCTCGCAGTATCTCGCACAGAGAGTAATCTACGACCTCAGGAACGACGTCTACCGCCACCTACAGGAGCTGTCACTAGGCTTCTACAAGACGATGGATACGGGGCAGTTAGTGGCTAGGGCTACTAGTGATATCGAAGTCTCAAGTAGGTTTCTACGCTTTGCGTTCTCGGGCTTCAGCGGCGCTGTGTTAACCCTCGCGATAGCCCTATACATGATGTTCACCATAAGCCCCGTGCTCACCCTGTACGCCCTAGCCCCGCTGCCCCTCATATTCCTCCTAGTGAGGCGCTATGCCAAGCGCGCTAGAGCGATATTCGACAGAGCTAGGGCTGTATATGGGGAGATGACCTCTCACGTGACGGAGGTGGTCAGCGGACTCAGAGTTGTGAGAGCGCTGAACGCCTTCGCCTTCCTCTGGCAGCGCTTCCTCACTTTAAACAGCGAGTACCTAGACCTATCTCTAGATGTTGCTAAGCTACGCGCCTCCACGTGGCCCTTAGTGGGATTCCTCTCAGCGCTCAGTACACTCATCGTGCTTTGGGCTGGCGGAGGTATGGTGGTGCAGAGCGCGATAAGCATTGGCGACCTCGTGGCCATGACGTTGTATGTGGGCATGATGACGTGGCCCTTCATAGCCCTCGGCTTCTTCACAGTAATGTATGCTAGGAGCATGGCCGCCCTGTCCAGGGTATTCGAGCTGTTAGATACGGAGCCAGAGGTTAAGGAAGCGCCTGACGCCGTGCCCCTAGAGGTCAGGCGGGGAGAGGTTGAGCTAAGAGACGTGTGGTTCAGCTATGATGGTAAGAAGTGGATCTTGAAGGGCGTTAGCTTCAAGGTACGGCCGGGGGAGGTAGTAGCCATAGTCGGGCCAGCGGGCAGCGGCAAGAGCACGCTGGTGCAGCTAATACCCAGGTTCTACGACCCCCAGAGGGGGGCCGTGTTAATAGATGGCGTCGATGTCAGGAGGGTAAAGCTCGAGTCCCTGAGGAGGCAGGTGGGGATAGTGCACCAGGACATCTATGTGTTCCCAGATACCATCAGGAACAACATCGCGTACGGCAAGCCTGACGCGAGCATGGAGGAGATAGTGAGGGCAGCCAAGCTGGCGAAGCTCCACGACTTCATAAAATCCCTCCCCCAGGGCTATGACACGCCAGTGGGTGAGAGAGGCGTAACTCTCTCTGGAGGCCAGAGGCAGAGGCTAGCGATCGCCAGGACTCTACTCATAGACCCGAAGATAATAATCCTTGACGACTCAACATCTAACGTCGATGCTGAGACGGAGAAGGCGATTTACGATGCCATAACCAAGCACTTCAAGGGTAAGACCATAATAGTGATCACCCAGAGGCCCAGCACCATGAAGCTCGCCGACAGGATTATTGTTTTGGATGGTGGTAGGGTTGTTGAGGAGGGTAGGCACGAGGAGTTGCTTAAGAAGGGCGGCGTGTACGCCAAGCTATACGGGATGCTAGCCCCTAAGGCCGAGGTGGTGTAAGTGGGTTGGCGCTTCCATCGATTACTGGCGGAGGAGGAGGCTGAGAGGAGGTACCCCGACAGAGTGTTGATAGCTAAGCTGCTCAAGCTGGCGCTGAGCTATAGGCTTTATTTCATAGCACTAGCTGTAGCAACGCTCGCGAGAATAGGGCTCAACGTCCTCAATCCCTACGTGGTGAAATTCGTGATAGACAGCGTAGTGAGCGGCAACCTATCCTCGCTCGCGTACTGGAGTGCCGTATTCCTGGGCTTGGCCCTCGCTAGCTTGATCATGGGATTCGTCAGTAGCTACTCATCCTCCTACCTAGGCAACAAGGTGATGTATGACCTGAGGAACAAGATGTACCGCCACATCCACAGAGTTAAGCTCCAGGAGGTAGCTGGCGAGCCCGTTGGCAGGATAGTCTCTAGAATTACGAATGACGTGGATACTATAGGCAATGTAGCTACCTCAGGGCTCCTAGACACGGTAGGCGACGTCATCACCATAGGTGGCGCCATGTTCATGATGTGGAGCCTGAGCCCACAGCTAAGCTTGGTGTGTTACATGCTGATACCGCTCATGGTCCTGGTCAACGTTTTCGTGATCAGCAAGGCGCGCAGAGCATACAGGGAGACTAGGAAGAAGATAGCCGAGGTTACTAGCAGGATCTCCCAAGACGTAGCGGGCGCGAGCGTGGTACAGGCATTCTCCTACCGCAAGAGGAAGAACGTCGAGGAGTTCAGGAGGATTAACGAGGAGAACATGCGGGCTAACGTCCAGGCAGCCGCCATAACATCCTCGATGAGCCCGCTGATGGCCATCATCCAGGCAATCGGATCAGCGATCATACTGGTCTACGGCGGGAATCTAGTGCTCCAAGGCATGCTGAGCTTGGGAACGCTGATGGCATTTTACGGCTACTTAGACATGTTCTTCAGGCCTGTGAGGACCCTCGTGATGTTCTTCACAACGCTCCAGTCCACGCTCGCAGCGACTGAGAGGGTATTCACGTTCCTGGAGTGGGAGCCAGAGAGAGACGAGGGCGAGATTGAGGAGCCGCCTAAGCTGGGCGAGGTCGAGTTCAGGAATGTGACCTTCGGCTACAAGGAGGGGGTCCCAGTGTTGAAGAATGTTAGCTTCAAGGTTAGGCCGGGCGAGTTCGTAGCTATAGTCGGCCCCACCGGCGCTGGGAAGACTACCCTCGTGAACCTGCTGCTGAGGTTCTACGAGCCCTGGAGTGGCGAGATACTGATAGATGGAGTCGATGTGCGCAGGTATAAGCTGAGCGCGCTGCGTAGCGCGATCCTTATGGTGCCTCAGGAGCCCCTCCTAATCTCCGGTACTGTGCTCGATAACATACTGCTAGCTAACCCGAAGGCGACGGCCGAGGATGTGAAGAAGGCACTCAGGGCTCTGGGCTTGGAGGATCTCATAGAGACTCTGCCCGAGGGGCTGGAGACGAGAGTGCTAGAGGGGGGGAAGAATCTGTCGGTGGGCCAGAGGCAGGTGATATCGTTCCTCCGAGTCTTCATAGCTAACCCCAAGATACTTGTGCTGGATGAAGCGACCAGCAGCGTTGACCCCTACACCGAGGCTAAGCTACAGGCAGCGCTGGAGAAGCTAGCCAGGAGCAGGACAACAATAGTCATTGCACACAGGCTACAGACAGTCGTCAACGCCGACAGGATTATTGTTTTGGATGGTGGTAGGGTTGTTGAGGAGGGTAGGCACGAGGAGTTGCTTAAGAAGGGCGGCGTGTACGCCAAGCTATACGGGATACAGCTAGGCGTGGCCGCTAGGTGAACTCGTGAAGCATAAGCCATTGACCCTCCGGATAAGGAGGGCCAGGCCTGCGGACATGGAGAGCGTGAAGATGCTGATAAGGGAGGCCTTCACGGGGGAAGACGAGTATTGGGCGTTACACGACCTACGCTACACGGAAGTCCTCGTAGCCGAGTGGTGCGGGAGGCTGGTGGGCTTTCTGGAGTACTACTACGTTATCCTCTGGGGCGAGCTGGCCGGAGCTATATACTACCTGGGGGTAAGCAAACAGTACAGGAGGAGAGGCGTGGCTAGCCGCTTAATCCTGACGGCAGAGGAGGTATTCCGCAGGGCTGGCGCATCCTACTCCATAGCCTCCACGAAGTCCAGCAACATAGCCTCGAGGAACCTATTCCGGAAGCTGGGCTATGAGGAAGCACGAGATCCGGCGGTAATCTCAGAGCTTAGGAGGGCGTTATATGCTTACGAGGATGACGTGTTCTTCTACAAGAGGCTGAGACATTGCCTGTCTCTAGGAGCTGGCGCGAGCTCGTCTATAAGGAGCCCTGGCTACTCCCCTTCCTCCACGCCATAGCCAGGATGGGGGTTAGGGCTAAAGCGGGGGATCTAGCCAGCGCATTAGGAGTTAAGAGCAAGGTGGCTAAGGCGGCTATGAGGCTACTGAAGAAGCACTTCCTGACTGGGGAGGGCTCGTTGAGGAGCGATGTCGTAGAATGGCTTGCTGAGCAGGATATCCGGGTGAGGGGGCGCAGAATGGCGTGGAGAACTGGGTCCTGCTACACGCTCATAAAGGTTAAGCGCAGCAGAGTCTCCGCATACACGGTCCCTGCGAATCTAGTGAACGAAGTTGAGGAGGAACTGGAGAGGAGAGGGGCTGCCGGGGTCAGGGAACTTGCTAGAGATCTCGGCTCCTCCCCCATTCTGATCTCCAGGGCCCTACAAGTGCTCGAGCTGCTGGGCAAGGCTTCACGCAGCGACGGAGAGTACCATCACACATAGAGCGCTCTGTGGATCAATTCCCTGCGAGCCTTGTCCATTAGCCACAGGCTAAGCGCCCTATCCAGCAGGTTAGGTGAGCACGCTAGCTTCTCAGCAAGCTCCGGTATTGATCGCTGATCCGCTCTTCTCAGCCTAACCAGCAGGCGTTCACAGTAGGCCTCTCTTTCTGCAATAAAGCGCTCAACTAAGTCATGAGGATTCTTAACACCTGCGTTACTGAGTAGCTTAATCAGGAAGGCCCGCTCGAACTCCGCGATAGGCACTATCCCCTCTCCCATGCCGCTCACCACCAGTCTCCTCAATGCCCTCAGTATAAAGGAACCCTCAATAGGTGGGTGAAAGTATTCTTAATCTACACATAATATAATGTTAATACAAGGGTAATACTGCGCAGCTTAGCGCCTCCTCAGGACCTCATGTCTATCCGGGTACCCCACAACCACTAAGTCGGCAAGTCCTATGAAGAGCCCGGTCTCCACTATGCCTGGCAGGCTTCGAAGTTCCTCCTCTAGGCCCTTAGGATCCTCTATGGGTCCCGTCCTCACGTCTATTACGACGCCCCCCACGTCTGATATCAGGGGGCCTACCTTGCCTCGGCCAGCTAGGCGGAGCTCAGCTCTGAAGCCACGCCTCCTCAACTCTGAGAGCACCATGCTTATGGCGTGTGGCAGCACGTCGATCGGCACTGGATGTTTAGAACCCAGCCTATCCACCAGCTTGGTGTGGTCAACGATGAATATCCTCCTCTCCGCGTAGAAGGCCAGTATCTTCTCGAGGGTCATCGCAGCGCCACCCCCCTTTATCATGTTAAGCGAGAAGTCTACTTCATCAGCTCCGTCGACGTACACCTCGACCCCTGAAGCTGCTGATGGATATAGCACCTTCAGCCCGGCTCTCGATAGCTTTAGCGCGGTGTCCAGCGAGGAGGGGACGTAGACTTTTTGCCTAAAGCCCTCATCACGCGATATCACGTCTATAAACCTCTCAACCGTAGTCCCGCTCCCGACTCCAATGACGCGGCTTTCCTCCACCAGTCTGGCCGCAGCCTTTGCTGCATTGAGCTTAGCTAGATCCACACTCATCACTGGGATCACGTATTAGGGATTATAAAGGCGCGTCCATCCACAAGAGCGTGGAGCCGAGGAAGCTAGTTGAACTAGTCTTCGAGGGAGCAGAGCCGCCTCGCGTGCCGCTACACGTGGAGTCAGACGATAAGCGTTTCGAAGCTGCGGTGAGCGACCTAGTGGGAGCGGGCGCCAAGATCAGTGAGTGGAGAAGCTTTTACACGCTGGGAGGCCCCTTCCACAGAAGGGAGGGTGAGAGCTTAGGCGAGTGGCTAGATCGTGTAAGGGCCTCTGAGTACGCTTGGCCAGGATTAAGCGAGGTAGTTGAGAAGGCAGTTTCGAGCTTTAGGGAAAGGATCAGTCAAGTTGCGAAAAAGGGGAAGTTCCTGGTATTCAAGGTCTTAGGCCCCACTGAGACGGCTGAGAGCTTCTTCACCAGGCCTCAGGGATCACACGCCGTGAGGCTGGGCCAGATTGCACACAGGTTTGACTTTGGAGTGTTCTATGCTTTGAGGAGAAGAGAGGCGCTGAGGATATATGAGCGGATTGCTAGCTACGTGTTAGAGCTTATCAAGGCAGGTGCTGAGCTGGAGGAGGTGGACGCCATCAGGGTGGCGGACGATGCTGCGACTTATACTGGCCTTATCTACCCCCCACCATTCTACGAGGAGGCGTACCTCCCCTGGCACAGGAGGTTTGCCAGCGCCATCAAGCACGCTGGCAAGTATGCGCTTCTACACTGTGATGGCGATATACGCAGGAGCGGGCTCTTCGAGGAGCTCTCAAGCCTCTACGATGGGCTCCACCCCCTTGACATATCTCCCAAGTCGACGTTAAATGAGGCTATGAGGTGGGTAAGAGAGATAGCTGAGCTCAGGCGTGAAGGCGATAAGGTAGTCTTCTTCACTGGGATACCTGTAGATTTAGTGTTTAACGACTCGATACCTGTTACACAGTTCCTCAGAATCCCCTTAACGCTCTTGAAGCTGCATGGAAAGCGGCATCTGGTCCTAGCTACTACCCATAGCGAGTATCCATCGAGGAGCTATGGGGAGGACCTCCCACGGCTTAAGATAAGCGCTGTGAGGAGAGCATTAGAGAAGCTGTAAAGCCCACTACATGGACCTAGCGTAGGATCCCAGCCTCCCTCAGCGCCTCCCCCAGCCTCCTGGCCAGCTGAGTGCTTAGTAACCTAGCGGGATCACCTATGGCTGCCTCAATTTCCGGGTCATAAGGTAGCCACCCCAAGTACCTCACCCCCCATCTCCTAGCCTCCCTAGCTACCTCGCCTTCCTCCTCTCTGCGCATATTCTCCAGGACTCCAACTATAGGCGTCCTCAGGCTCTTGAGTAACTGCACTAGCCTGGACACTGTGGATAGAGAGAGGGGAGAGGGAGTAGTCACCAGTAGAGCTTCTGCTCTCCTCAAGATCCTAGCCACGTCTAGTATCTCTTCCCCCATCCCGGGGGGTGAGTCCACTATGAGTAGGTCTAGGCGGCCCCATCTTGTAATGGCTAGCAGCTCTAGCAGGGCATTAGTTACATCAGCTCCCCTCAGCGGGATCGGCTTATCACCAGCAAGGAAGGCGAGTGACATGAGCCTAACGCCAGCTACCGTGGGTGGGACGAGCCCTCTATCCTCGAGGGGTGAGGCCTTTCGAGCGCCAAGTATTATGTGACATGATGGACCGTGGAAATCGAGGTCTAATAAGCCCACTCGGAGCCCGGATCTTGAGGATAGTAGTGAGGTGAGTGAAGCTATTAAGCTCTTACCTACTCCGCCCTTGCCGCTACACACCACTATAATCCTAGCCACTTCCTCGAGCCTCTCACCTATTACAGACAGGCGGGGATCCATCGGCTCATCCCTCCCTCAGCCTGATGTATTTCACCCAGACACCGCGGCCCTTGACAACCTCAAAGTCTGGGCTCCCACACGCAGGGCATTTAACGAAGGAATGAACCAGCTCAGGAACAAAGTGTACAGCCTCCCTCTCCTCCTCTCCGAGGCTCGCATCTGATAAGCTCCACCTTTTGCCGCAATTCCTGCAGGCGAATTCCGCTCTCTCCACCTCAAACTTAAAAGTGGCCTGCTCCAGTCGGGTACCTCTGCTCAGCTCTCCGAGAGCCCACCTCAGCACTTCCAGGTCTATGCTCTGGAGCTCCCCCACTACGATGTAGACCTCCTCCACACCACCCTTACCCCCGGTAGCGTCCTCAACGCATCTGATTATGGCCTCGGCTAATGCCCACTCATGCACATTCCCCCACCTCACAATCACGTATTTAAGCGCTCTTAAGCAGGCCTCCCGCTCTGCTCATATCATGTAAGCCAGCGCGTGAGGGATGAGCCCTGCCTCCTAGCGATCTCGAACAACCTCTTCAGGTTTATCCTCCTGAACTCAAGCCCCTCCCTCACTAGGAGGCCCCTGACCCCCCTGGCCAGGTCCTCGGCCACCAGTATGCCTCTAACCTCCCTGCCCAGCTCCCTCCTCAGCTTCTCGACGTACCTCTTAAGCTGCAGGACAGCCTCAGCACCAGCAGTCCCCCGCTTCACTTCGACAACGACTAGGCGGTCATCCTCATCAATGAACAATATATCTATGGAGCCGCCCTCAACTCTGCGCTCTACCTCAACGCACCTGAGCCCCTTCTCAATGAGCCAGGGGTTCTCAGCTAGCAGGTTCCTGACATCGCTCTCAGACCCATACATTTCAAAGCGCGCCTCATCACGCAGCCTGCAGTGCGCGAGTAAGTACACCTCATACACTTCAACTACGAGCTCTTCCCAAGGCCTCAACCTCACAGCCCTTACCGTCAACTTGTTCTCCTTCAGCTCAGCTGACAGGCGAGAGCCGGGCGGCTGCCAATTAACTGGCTCATAACCCTGCGGCCTATGGACAAGGACACTGCCGTCCTGTTTGAGCATAATGGCTCGCTGCCCCCTACCTAGCCTGGAAGACGCCCTGCCCCAGTACCTGACCTCGCAGTCGGCTATCAATATGCAGAAGTGCCCATGTTCGAGGGCCCTCCTAACCGCCTCGTAAGCTTCCTTGAGCGTAGGCTCCACTAATGCCTCCACGATCCACCCATCCCTCGTCCAGATTTCAAGTCATCAGTTAGGACCAGTGATATATCCTCCCCCGGGAATTGAATCATGGGATGAGCGTTAGCAGGCTAAGCCCAGAGGATGTCAGGAGGTACCTGAGAGCAGGGTACAGGCTAGTGGGTAGGCACTCAGCAGTCGAGGTGTGTAGGTGGACTAAGACAGCCCTGAAGGGCGGGCACCTGTGCTATAAGAGGTGGTACGGAGTTAGAAGCCATAGATGCGTTCAGATGACTCCAGTCCTGAACTTCTGCAACTTTGCATGCATCTTCTGCTGGAGGCCACACCTCTCGGGCCGCTTTAAAATACCACCTGGCTGGGAGTGGGATGAGCCCAGCGAGATAATCGAGGGAGCCATAAGAGCTCAGAGAGAGCTACTGATAGGTTTTAAGGGGAATCCCAAGGTCACCAGGGAGAGGTTCCTGGAGGCGATGTTTCCACGCCACATGGCCATCAGCCTAGATGGCGAGCCAACGCTATATCCCAAGCTAGCGGAACTCATAAAGGGAGTTAAAGCCAGGGGAATGACCGCCTTCCTAGTCACTAACGGCTCTGTGCCTCATAGGCTTGAGGAGTTAATACGTAAGGGGGCTGAGCCAACTAATCTGTACATCAGCGTCTACGGGCCTAATCCAGAGGTCTTCGAGAAAGCAGCTAGGCCATTGATCCCGAGGGCTTGGGAACTCGTCCTGGAAAGCCTAGACCTGATTCCTCGCTTCAGCTGCAGGACTATTATCAGGCTTACAATGGTAAAGGGACTTAACATGGTTGAGCCTGAGGGTTACGCTAAGCTCATTGAGCGTTCCCAGCCACGGTTTGTCGAGCTCAAGGGTTATACCTGGGTTGGAGAGAGCCAGAAGAGGCTACCCCGCGAGGCCATGCCCACACTCGAGGAGATAGAGAGGTTTGCTAAGAAGCTTGAGGAGTTGACGGGTTACCAGATCAAGGTCTCAGACAGTAAGAGCAGGGTAGTGATGATGGTCAGAGACGAGGAGACGTGGGAGTGGAACTTAAAGCTGCTTGAGGAGTGGCGCGAGCTCGAGAGAAGGCTTGACAGCGAGTGGAGAGGCAGAATACGCGACTTCAGGCTTAAGAGGCAGCCCGCATAAAACTAAAAACTGCCGGAGGAGGCACTATACGTGTCCCTGGAGCCGCCTCCCTCGGTTAAGTATAGATTATGTCTCAATGAGAACCTCTTCCTCCCCCGCGAGCTTGTAGCGGAGGTTGTCAGAGAAGCTGCTGAATCCGTGGACCCGAGATTGTATCACGATGCTTATGGTGAGGAGCTGGCGGAGAGGCTCGCAGAGTTCCACAGAGTCGACGTAGAGGAGATAGTGATTGGCCCGGGCGCTGACTACCTAATTTACCTGCTGGCGTCTTATAGCCGGGTAGGGGGAGCTGTCATAGTGGAGCCCACGTTTGAAGAATACAGGAGAGCTGTACAGCTTTACGGTGGGCGGATCACCACGGTACTCCTAGACGATGATTTCAGGCTTAAGCCTGAGAGATTAAAGGGAGCAGCAGCTAGCATTGCCTACTTAGCGTCTCCTAATAACCCCACTGGAAACCAGTTTGAGCGAGGAGCGGTCGAAGATGCTATAGAGTCGTTCAGAGGGATAGTAGTAGTTGATGAGGCATATGCAGAGTATGCCAGGTACTCAATGTTAAGCGAAGCAATCGAACGCGATAACCTCGTGGTGATAAGGACCTTTAGCAAGGCATGGGGGCTAGCTGGGCTAAGAGTGGGGTACCTGGTGACTAACAGGAGGCTGGCGTCAGAGCTAAAGGCTAGAGGTAGAGTGTTCGCCTGCTCAAGCCTCTCTCTTAAGGCAGCCTCGTTAATGCTCGAACGCTGGGAGGCCGTGAGGAGAGCTATTGAAGAGCTGAAGACAGTGAGGGAGTGGCTGCGTAGGGAGCTCACAAAAATCGGCGTTAAAGCCTATCCTTCAGATGCTAACTTCCTACTCGTACGCCTCCCAGTGGACTCTGGGGAGGTATGTACAAAGCTGTTAGAGAAGGGCATCGCTGTGAAGAATGTAAGCTCCCTCCCCCTCTGCGATAACTGTATTAGGGTTACAATCCCTCCCAAACCCATTGCTGAAATATTTATAAACGCGCTCAGCTCGGTGCTAGAGCAGAGCGCCCTGTAGCCCAGCTGGGGGGTGCCATGGGCTACAGGATGAGATTTGAGCAGAGGAAGCTCAGGAAGAGGTACGGGGTCGTAGGCTTGGTAGCTGGCAGGTACTTAGAGGCGGGCTATCACGTGAGATTAATGCATCCCACCAGATACGGTCCTGCACATATAGTGGTGCAGGGTAGGGGAGAGAAGTTCGTCATAGAGGTGGTGCACGAGCCTGGAGCGCTCAGAGAGGAAGTAGTGGAAGGGCTGTTAAAGAAGGCTGAGCTCCTAGGTGCTAGGCCCATCTTAGCGGTATACGGGAGGGGAGTCAAGCTCGGGGATCTGAGGAAAAAGCTAGAGGAGAGAGGCGTGAAGGTGAAGTATGTGAGGTGAGGGCTCAGCCGGTGAGTATTATCTTCTTTACGACGTTCATCACTTCAGCCTGATCGCCCTTGCTCCTAGCCTCCTCCAGTTCATCCTTCTTCGCGTATATCAGAAGGGCCTTCTTCATCAAGTTCCCGAATATCTCCTTGCTTAGGGCCATGGCCTTAACGGGATCCATCCTATATGTGAACTGATCCTCTGCAAACCAGCCATCGTAGCCGATATCTATCGCTGCGTAAAGGTAGTCTACGAACCTCCACACGTCTCCCGTGCCGAACACCCTATCCTCGTCATTGCTATGGAGCTTAGCAGTATTTACGTGGAAGTTAGCGATGGGGACGCCCATCTTATGGAGCACGTAGACTGTGTAGGCCGGCTCGACGGCGTACATCTGCTCATGGCCATAGTCTATTGTTACGCCCATGTACTTACCTCCCAGCTCCTGGTTCACAACATAGGCTATCCAGCCCGCGATGTGAGTGGTTGGGATTATCATGTTGCCCTCCTTAGGCTCCTTTAACTTCGCTTCGACGCCGAACTTGAGGCCAAGCTCTTTAGCCCTCCTGGCCGCCTGCCTGCACGCGTCCAGGAACCACTCGAACTGCTTACCGTAATTCACCTCGAAGTTGTAGTCCCAGCCGTCCTGTCCAGGCCAGAAGCTGAAAGCCTGGCAGCCGAGCTCCTTTGCAATGTCTGCGGCCTGAAGCAGTATTTCCAGCGCCTTCTCACGCACCTCCCTCTTCGGGTGCGTGACGCTGCCCAGCTTCCAACGAGGGTCTGTGAACATGTTAACATTCATGGTTGTAGCTACTAAGCCGTGTTTATCGAGTAGCTCCCTGACCTCAGTGATCTTGTCTTCATCCACCCTCAAGTTCTCATCAAGGAATAGGACGTCGTGGAACTCGATGCCCTTTATACCGGCTTTAGCTACTCTCTCGATCTGCGCATCTACTGTACTCTTAAGCTCGGGCCAGTACCCCTCGGTTGCGAACCTGTCCTTATAGTCCCCAGCCGCCCAGTGCCCAGCTGCGAATTTTATGTCGAATTCCTCGAAGAACCTGTCAAGCCTCTCGCCCTCCAGATATCCGCTATACTCTGTCTCGAGCTTGGAGAGCAGGTTTTTGGTTATTCTCATCGATATCTAAGAGGCCTGCTGGTAAAAATACATTAGCTCTCAGCACCAATTTACTTTAATAGATCTCGGGGAGGTTGAGAGGGCTTATGAGGGGCAGGGACTTAGCAGTGGCGGCGCTGATAGCCGCGATGTACGCCGCGTTAGTGGCGGCGCTACCCATGATCTCTTTCCTCCTGTGGCAGGTCAGGATAGCTGATGCGCTATTGATGCTGAGCACCGTGTTAGGCTGGCCCGCTGTAGTTGGAGTGACTCTGGGCTGCTTCATCGGCAATCTAACTGCACCATGGGGCTCAACTGCGCTGATCCTCATAGATGCCACTATGGGGAGCCTGGCCAACTTCGTAGCTAGCTACATAGCCTATAAAGTAGCCTATAGGCGTGGAGTAGCATATAAGCTAGCGGCAGCGGCAATCGAGGTTGGAGTGATCTCAGTAATTGTTGGTAGCTACCTGAAATACCTGTTGTTATGGGCTTTCAACGTAGACCTCCCATTAACCCTTAGTATACTAGGTGTACTACCCGGCTCTTTCATAGCTATAGGGGTTCTCGGCACAGCTCTAGCAATAGCGCTCGAGAAGCGAGTGACTTAACCCGTTGCTGTAAAAAGCTCGCTGGAAGCGTGCTGTGCATAGCTCACACAACGCGTGCTATGAATATACTGACCATAGCGTGTTGAAATTGAGGAGGGTGGGATCTAAGGCTATACTTAAGGGGCGCTAGAGGTGATTCCCTGAGGAGTAGCATGGAGGGTGAAAGTTATGCTGATGAGAGATAGCTTCTGGATCCGGGACACCACCTCAGCTGACGTGAGGGAATTTAAAGGTGTAAACATTAGCATTAAGTATGTCAAGAGGACTCTACAGGCCTGGCATCGCTTACCTCGGGAATGGAGTCCCCCATAGTCGGTGAGGGGGCCATGAGTGGGGGGCGTGTGAGGATCTCCCCGAGGCTACCCTGCTTAGCCCAGTCTGGAAAGCTTCCCCTGGAGAAGCCTGTGCACGAATCCCTACTTAGTATCGCTAATTCCAGGTGAGCGATGATTAAGGTCGTATCGTTCGACCTCGATGGCACGCTAGTGACGAAGGACTATATCGACTACTTCTGGCTAGAGCTACTGCCCTCACTCTACTCCGAGGCTCGTGGCATAAGCATCGATGAGAGTAAGCGCGAGGTCCTAAGGATGTACGATGAGGTTGGCGAGGACGACCTCAGATGGTATCTCCCCAACTACTGGCTAAGGAGGCTCGGCTTAAGCGTGGAAATAGAGGATCTGCTTGAGGAGTTGAAGAAGCTCGTGAGGCCGTATGACGATGCCTTGCGCGCTGTACAGCTCCTAAAGCGCTCGTATAGGCTAGCAATACTAACTAACGCGTCCTGGGAATTCGTGCGCGTCGTCCTCGAAGCCATCCCACTATTCAGGGAATCGTTTGACGTGACGCTATCCTGCGTTACACACTTCGCCTTGCCTAGGAAGACTGCGAAGTTTTACAAGGCTGCACTCAGGGTATTAGGCCTTAAGCCGGCAGAGCTGTTACATGTCGGCGATGACCCACGCTATGATAGGGAGGAGCCCAGGAGACTGGGCATAAAAGCTTTACACTTAGACAGGAGGGGAGGGGGAGACATCTCCCAGCTCACTGAGTTGCCGTATCACCCAGAGATTCAGAAGCTTTAAAAGTGAGTAATCTTTAGAATTCTACATGCCTGAACCCCGGACTCTCGAGGTGCGGAATCCCGAGGAAGCGCTGAACGCCCTGAGTAGGATATTGAGCTCCAAGCAGGGAGGTAAGAAGGTCAGGAGGGGAGGCTGCGATCTGAGGAGGCTGGATGAGGAGGGAAGCACTTACGAGCTCGTGGCAACTTATGTGTACAAGCCCGGTAGGTTCTCTAAGGAGAGGAGCGTAGTAGTCGTACTGCCGCTCAAGCGCAGCCCAGACGGGATCTATAGGGGAGACTTGGGTGAGGCGGTCTTCCGGATACTAGTCGATAAGAAGGGGAGCCTGGAGGAGGAGTGGAGCGGGAACTTGAAAGATGCTGAAGGTAAGATACCCGATGTAGCCAAGATGTATCTAGAGGATATGAACGATTTAGTGGAGAGCATCAAGAAACACTAGCTTGACCCCCTCTCATTCTCCCTTCTAGGCATCTGTTACATCTCAACTGGATCTCCTTCTAGAAGCTATCAGCACTTAAAGGCCTCTTCACCACTCCGAGAGTACGGCCTTCATCACTCGAAGAAGTAGTGACGATTGCTAGCTTTAAAGCTATTGATGTACGATTGGAGTAGCATTAGAGCATTAAGAAGTTATAAAGAAGATGTGGTAGCCCCGCTAGCGGTTTTCCCACAGGAATACGGTGCCTAGCTAGGCTGGCTTAGGAAGGCGCATCAAAAATGCTAGTATTCCACGTGGAGAGGAGTCGAGGTGTTCAGGGACTGATGGGTGTTTTAATGTCAATTACTTGAGCAAGTCCTAAGCTGTGTATGCCAATGAGCTTGTGAAGGGCTCCCCTCTACCCTAGTGCTGGCCTCTTGACATTGATATAGAATCTTTAGCTGGGATACGTTAATGTGGGATTGGGGCTCATACTCCCCCATGGCAGGCAGTATTGATAAAGGGTTTAAAAGGCTTAGAAACTCCGCTGTGCTGGCTACTGCCTCGTCAGCAATCTCTGCCGCGTTATTCCCGCTGGAGCGGGTAATGGGGAGGCTGAGCGCTGGGCTACTAGCTGAGCTGTTAGTGTTAGTGGGGCTTATCGCAGTAGCTGGGCTCGTGGCGTTAGTGTTATCGCTGGCCTCGTGGATCTACAAGGTGCTTGGCTGGTCTGACATGTGCCGCTCTCGCCTGAGGCGGTTCTACTGTATAACTCGTCTAGCTGTGTTGGTTGGTCCTATAGTTGCCGTAGCGCTGATTATGGGTGGAGTAGCTGTTCTCTCCCTAGAGCTGCTCGCGAAGGGAGGGACCCCATCCCTTGTGCTGAGGAACTACCGTGGAGGAGCGCCAGCAGGTCTCTTCCTGGCAGGCCTCCTGCTGCTAGCCTCGGCTAACGTGATTGAGGGAGTGGCGATCTTAGATCTCGGCTTGCTAACACGAGCTAAGCTGCTAGTAGCTGGCTCAATAACGTACCTGCTATCAACTGGCCTTTCGCCAGTAGCCATGCTCCTAGGGCGGCTAGAGGGTCTAAGCAATCTAGTGAGTATAGTTGCGTACACGCTTTTAGCAGTGGGCTTCCACAAAACTCGATGGGAGGGGGAGGCACATGAGGCTGAGTGAACGTAGCTTAGTGGCCATGAGCCTGGGGCTCATAGCCGTGATAGCCAGCGCTACACTCCTCTTAGCCACGTTCAGGGAGGCACCCCCCGCCCCCGGCTGTGTAGCGCTAATAGAGGTGAGAGGCACTCTCTCGTACTCTCAGTCGCCCCTATCGCTACTGGGCGGCACAGCCGACGTGGATAAGCTCCTGAAATTGCTAGATGAGGCGTTAAAGGATGATCACGTGAAAGCCGTAGTGCTGCGTATTAACAGCCCTGGCGGCTCAGCTGCAGCGTCTGAAGCTCTTTACCTTAAGGTTCGTGAACTCGCAGCCTCCAAGCCCGTAGTGGCATTCATAGAGGAATACGGGACCTCAGGAGCTTACATGCTGGCGCTCCCAGCTCATGAGATCATAGCGGCTAATAGCAGCATAGTAGGCTCCGTGGGCGTCTACATGATGGTGATAACTTATAGTGGCTTGCTCGACAAGCTGGGTATCAGGGTATACGTCTTCAAGTCCGGAGAACTCAAGGACCTTGGCTCTCCATTCAGGGAGCCGACAGAAGCTGAGAGGAGAGTCCTCGAGGAGATGGTTAGCGAGATGTTCTCACTGTTTAAAGAGAGGGTCCTAATGCACAGGGGGAATATGATAACGAACTCCTCTGAAGTGTTCAGTGGAAGACCCTTCACCGCGGCCGAGGCAGTGAGGATAGGCCTAGTGGATAAGGTGGGGACTCTTGAGGACGCGATAGCTGATGCCAGGAGACTAGCAGGGCTACCTGAGGATGCACCAGTTCGCGTGCTAAAGCCGCCTAAGCCTGGGCTACTCCAGCTCCTTCTCGGCCAGGCCTCGAGCACTCCTCCCCTAATCCCAAGCTATGAAGTGCTGGCTATGTGGCCGCCGCCCCTCACAGCATATCTTCAAGCCTCTCGAGACTAGATACCAGGCTAATCCTCACGGGCATGAAGGTCGACTGTAGGAGAGCTTCACCATACTTCACGCCTATGAGGTACCCCCTCACCCTAGCTAAACTCTCAACATAGCTCACTATATCGCCGAGAACCGGCATCTGCGACTTAAAGCACTGGAGAGCATCTATTTTCAAGCTAAACGTATCTGTCACATCTACCACGTGTGACGGATGTGTGAACAGCTCGAAGACCTCATAAAAGAATAACATCCTTGCCCTCCACGGCTCGCCTAAATCAGCTAGCACTCTCTCTGACGCCTTCCACCAGGCTTCCTCGGTTATGCGGGAGACTGCCCTGTGATCCCTGTGCTTATCCTCAATGTAGTGTGTGAAGATAGCTATGGGGCGTATCTTCCTGATAATCTCAACTACCCTCTGGTAAGTACGCCTATCATTTACGACTCCCTGAGTTGGCAGTGCCAGCCCTATCCTCTCCTTAACTCCTAAGACCTTGTCGGCTTCCAGCGCCTCAGCACTCCTCATCTCGGATATTCTCTCCCTCCACTCAGCCCTAGCGTAGCCCGTATCCTCCCACTCTCCAGTCCTACTCCAGCAGAAGGTCACTACATACACTTCGTAGCCAACCTCGGCCAGCTTAGCTATCGTGGCACCAACGCCTATAGTCTCATCATCTGGATGGGCCCCGAAGATCATTATGCGCTTTGCCAAGTTGTGCCACCGTATTAGCGGGGGGCTGAGGGTATAAAAGGGGAGGGAGGGGTAATCCCATGTGCCCCTCAACCCCTACGCTGACCCAGGCCTGCTCCAGAGGATCCTGAGGCGAGTAGTGGGGAGGGAGCGGGAAGCCAGAGCTATCTTAGCAGCCTTAGCAGCTGGTCGCAACGTGTTGCTACAGGGGCCGCCGGGCACCTCTAAGTCAACATTGCTGAGGGCCATAGCCGAGGAGTCTGGAGTCGATTTCTTCATTGTGGAGGGCACAGCCGACTTAACTCCTCAGAAGCTCGTGGGAACATTCAACCCAGCTAAGGTAATGGCGGAGGGCTTCAAGCCGGAGTTCTTTGAGCCTGGTCCACTGACTAGGGCCATGGAGCGGGGCGGGCTCCTATACATCGAGGAATTCAACAGAATGTCAGAGGAGGCTGCCAATGTTCTCATAAGAGCTGCTGAGGAGAGGGAGATCTCAATACCTAGGCTAGGGGTAGTCAGGGCTAAACCCAGCTTCAGGATAGTGTGTGCGATGAACCCCTACGATGATGTGGGAACTAGCAAGGTTAGCCGAGCCCTCCTCGATAGGTTCGTGATGCTGAGGATGGATTACCAGAGTAGAGGGGAGGAGGTGGAGATAGTAAAGCTCAGGAGTGGATCTAAGAGGCAGTGGCTGGTAGAGCTTGCAGTCGACCTCGCGAGAGCTACCAGGCAGCACCCTGCTGTTAAGATGGGCGCATCCATTAGAGGGGCGATAGACATGGTAACAATAGCTGAGCAGTTAATAGCGATGAGGGGGGCCGTAAGCCTCGAGGATCTGACTACAGCGGCCATAATGGCATTCTCTCCTAAAATATGGATGAGAGATCCCTCTAAATCGCCTGAGGAGCTGATAGAGGAGATATTGCAGAGCTTGCTAGCTAAGAGGAGGCAGGAGTTGAGTATGGAGAGTCCTAGTGAGCTACGCGACGAAGAAGCGGGTGATGGGGAGAGAGTAGGGAGGCGAGGAGATGGGCGGGATCTGCTGGACAAGCTCTCGAGAATGGCTGACCTGGCGCCACGGAGAGCAGCTTTAATGGTGGTGAACTCCCCTGAGCTCCTCGACGCAATAGCTACGGAGGGCCTCAGAGGGCTAGACGTGGTGGCCAGGATACTTCACCATATCCCCCCCTCATTGAGGGAGATCGCCAGGCGGTACGCCAGGGAC
>QMRZ01000018.1 GCA_003649495.1 Thermoprotei archaeon
CTCCCAGCCCGCCCCTCGCCGAGGGGCGTCAGCCTCCTCACCAGCGCCATCTTCGTCTCATGGTCGTAATAGGATCTGACTGGGAGCTCCTCAACGGCCTCTAGGAGGTCTCCCACGCCCCTGGCTCCCCTGGCTAGCGCGTTCTTCACAGCTGTCCTCAGCATGTAGAGCTGGGGTGGAGTTAGGTGGAAGGTCGCGTCAAATAAGTCTACCAGGACGTCGACGTGATCCGAGTCCTCCATCCCCGCCCTCTCGAATATGTTGAGGGAAAAGCCGTCGCCCGGCGCCAGCCTCCTAAAGCCTGAGAGGACCGCGTGCTCCCCGCTCCAGTCCAGGAGGAGTACTGGAACCCTCCTGCTCGCCTCCTGTGCTATGACTCTAGCTGTGTTGCTCTTGCCGGAGCCCGATCTGCCCAGGATCAGGATGTGGCCCTGCACTATCCTAATCCTCCCCCAGACCCTCCCCAGCTTCAGCTTGAGGGCCACGCCCCTCCCAGCTCCATATACAGCTTCGATTTTAAGGCAGAAAGGCGAGTTAATTTAAGCCCGGGCTCCCCTCCACTAGCGATGTCTGGAGGCAAGCTGAGGGCGCTGCTGCTTGGGAGGCGCGTAGTAGTGTTCGATAGGCCAAGGGCAAGGGACCTCTACTTCAATGAGGGGTTCTACGGCAAGTTCTTCATGGTGAGCAAGCCTAAGACCCCGAACGTGGAGAGGGAGCTCGAGCTATCGCTCCTAGAGGCGCTATACCTGGCGGAGAAGGGTAAGCTGGAGGTGGTCGATGGAGAGGGAAGACCCGTGGACGTAGAGGAGCTGAGGAGGATGGGCAGGGAGGCCTACGAGAACTTCGATGAGGTGTACGCAGTGTACAAGGACCTCAGGGATAGGGGCCTGATAGTCAAGTCCGGGATGAAGTTCGGCGCTACCTTCGTCGTCTACAGGCTGGGGCCGGGCCTCGAGCACGCCCCCTTCCTAGTCCACGTGCTCCCCTACGACAGCAGGCTGGACCCCCTCGAGATAGTCAGGGCTGGGAGGCTGTCACACTCTGTTAGGAAGAGGTTCATCATAGCCTACGTGGACCCTCTAGGCCGCGTGAGCTACCTACAGTTCAGGTGGATGATGTAGCTAAGAAATATAGGCGCGGCCACCCACAATACCCACGTGAAGCTAACTAGGCGGAGAGCATTAACAATCCTGGCGGGGCGGTTTCCCTCTGAGACGTAGGGGTAGTCGCTGGCGCGGCCTACCTCTTGCTCAAAAGCCTCCTACCCCCCCTAAGAGAGAAGCTGCAGAGCCGCGGGAGCGGAAGCCCAACCCATGACCCCACGGGATGAGCCGCCTAGGCGAGCCCCCTGGGCGAGGCGGAACCGATGAAGCCGTATCACAATGAAATAAAAAGGTATAGAGTGATACGGTTCGAGGAAACGGCTGATACTTTTTGGCCCTAAGAAGCTCTCAGAGCTTGCTAAAGCGGTGGGCGAGGAGGTGCCCAGGCCCAAGCGCCCAGCGGTAGAGGAAGTTGACGTGGAGACCCTCAGGAGGCTGGCCGAGAGACTGAGGGTGAAGGCTGAGGGAAAGAGCAAGGAACAGCTAGCGAGGAAGGTTATTGAGAGGGCTAGAGAGAAGGGCTAGTGTGAACGAGGAGCAGCCCCTGCTGGAGCACGTAGTAGAACTCCTGACCAGGCTCAGGAGGGCACTCTCGCATTCCTCGCAGTGCTGGGGGCACAGTACTTGATACCCGCCCCCGGGCTTAGGCCGTTCATCCAAACCCCTCGTCTTCGAGGCCATGAGGTTCGTCGAGGCCTACCTGCTAGACTTCGAGGCGCATCCCCTCAGCCCCCTGGCTGAGAGGCTGGGTGCGGCTAGAGTCGGCGCCAGGGTGATAGCGGGCGGGGTGTTCGACACGCTGCCGGCGAGCCTCTACCTATCCTCCACAATCTCGCTAATCGTCGTCCTGCCTACCCACTGTACGAAGTCTACAGGTTCGCTGAGCCTGGCCTCTATCCCCACGAGGCTAGGCTTGTGAGGAGGTACTTCGCCCTCTTCACCCTGCTCTTCCTGCTGGGGTGCGCGTACGCGTGCCTAGTAGTGGCCCCCCTAACGACGCTAGTGATGCTCTGGCTCATGGCAGCGGGCGGGGCTGAGCCCCTAATAACAGTCTCAAACCTCTTCTACAACTTCTCCCTGATACTGCTGGCCACGGGCGCAGCATTCTCCCTCCCAGTGCTGCTCGTAATCCCAGCGTGGCTCGGGCTCGTAAGCTATGAGGATCTGAGGAGTAGGTGGAGGTACGTAGTGATGGGGATATTAGTGGTGACTGCTGCGGTGACTCCAGATCCCACGCCTACCTCCATGCTCCTGCTCTCAGCTCCCCTCCTCCTAGACTACCTGGTGGCCCTACTCCTGGTGAAGGAGATGGCCCAGGCCTGATAGAGCCGAGCCCCCGTGTACTGCCTCCCGGCTACAGGCGCGCTGAGACCATTCTCGGATGACATAGCGCGCTAGGCCAGGCCCTGCTCCCTAAGGGCGCGGAGCATTGATACGGCCTCGCTCTCGCTTAGATCCCTCCAGCGCTTGTACGCGTCAGCCACGGCGTAGGGGTATTGCGTCCTCAAGTTGAGGACTACCAGGGCGTCGACGTGACCCAGCGTAAGGCGGGCCGCGCTGAGGGAGGATGTGGGCACGGCGGCTACTAGCCTCCGGGCGCCGAGCTTCTTAACGGCCTTAATGGCCGCTAGCATTGTGTAGCCAGTGGCTAGCCCATCGTCCACTATGATTACCTCCAAGCCCTCCAGGGAGCCGGGCAGATACTCGGCGAAGAGCCTAGCCCTCTCCTCGACGCTCCTCTTAGCCTTCTCCAGGCACTTGCGGTACTCTGCCTCGCTCATGATGCGCAGCGCCGCCTTGTCAACCTCCACGTCTCCAAGCCAGGAGACCGCACCGAAGCCTGCTTCCGTCGTCCACGGGAAAGTAACCTTCCTGACTACCGCCACCGCCAAGCGCACCCCTAGCTCAAGCGACACGTAGTACCCCACCGCAACTCCCCCGTTCGGGATCGCCAGGATCAAGTCACTGCGCAAGCCCCTAGTCTCTAGAAAGGATGCTAGCCGTCGCCCGGCATCCCCCCTATCCACGAAGACCGCGTACTTATCCCTCAGATCCTTCATCTCGAGTAGCACGCCCATCATATGCCCAGCCTACTCGCCGGGTACACTTAAAATCCTATAGGTCCAGTAGACACCGCCTCCCCTCAGCTGGGGTGTGCCGTACTAGCCAGCCACGCTCGGGTCCAGGGATATTAGGGAGTAGTGCCCTCCATACCAGTGTCAGGGAGGCCCTTACCACAGCGCTTCTATTGTGAAGACCCGCTAATGGTGGCGCGGAAGCTGCTAGGCAAGCTCCTGGTTAGAGTGTGGCAAGGCAGGCGGCTCTCGGGCGTGATAGTAGAGGTAGAGGCGTACTACGGGGCTGACGACCCGGCCTCGCGCGCCAGGAGGGGCGGCGACCTAGCCAGGGTGATGGCGGGTGAGTGCGGCCGGGCCCTCATATATGGGGTGCACGGGAAGTGGCTCTTCAACGTCGTGGCCCACGAGCCTGGGAGGGTGGGCGCTGTCCTCGTGAGGGCTCTCGAGCCCCGAGAGGGCATAGACCTCATGTACGGGAATAGGGGGGTGCGCGACCTCCGCCTACTCACCAGCGGGCCTGGGAGGCTCACTCAGGCGCTGGCTATCGACAAGTCACTTCACGGGAGGCCCCTCTACACCACTAGGTACGGCCTGTGGATTGAGCCGGGCATTGAGGTGAGCGAGGGAGAGGTCGTGAGGAGCTACAGGATTGGCGTCTCCCAGGACCTTAGCGTGCCGCTTAGGCTGTACATCAGGGGCAACCCATTCGTCTCGAGGGCTAGGCCCCGGCGCCGGGCTTGAGCCTAAGTGCTAAGGCCTTCACCAGTGTCGCTGTGATGGCCCCCGCGGCCAGGCCCACGATGCCCACGGGCATCGTCAGTAGCTCATCCTCCACGTCTACAGTTAGTAGCATGGAGCCTCCAAGAGCGTTCAAGGTTCCGTGCGCGGCAGCACAGGCGTAAAGCCCTCCCAGGGGCTTGAGGCTCGATATCGTCACACTCCATATGGCGCAGAACGCGGTGAACGCGGCTATTCCCAGGGCATCCCTGTGATGGGGGTAGTTGTAGCCGAACAGGAGTATGAGGGGGGCATGCCAAAAGCCCCACACCACGCCAACGAGCACCGCTGCCGCTCCCCGCCTGAGCCCCGCGTTCTCAACCTCGTCGAGCAGGAAGCCCCGCCAGCCCAGCTCCTCACCCAGAGCTATGACGGCGTTGAATGTTGCCCCCATGACCCCCGAGGCCGCTAGCTGCACTACCAGGAGCGTTAGCGGAGGAGCTCTCGGCTCCACCTCCATCAGCTCTAGCACCTTCTCCACCGGGTTTACTAGCCTGTAGCCCATCAACAGCGATAAGAGGGCGCCAACTCCATAGGCCACGTAGGGGGCGGCCACCGCTAGGGCTACTCCCCAAAACCCCGGCATCCTAAGCCCCCGCTTCCTCACCCCTTCAGCCACTCTCTCGCCGCTGAGGCGGATCACGGCAAGGGCTGCGAGCCCGGGGATCCACATCCTAGCTATCAGCACCGCCTGGATTAGAGGCCCGCTAGCCCCCCACGCCTCGACCACGGCTTTGAGAGCGAGATCCAAGAGGTAGGCTGGCACGTACGCCAGGGCGGTGAACGTCATCAGCTTAGCAAGCCTCCTCATACCGGCACTCGAGTGCAGGCCCCACGAATAAAAGCTAACGCAGCAGCCAGCCTGTTTGCAATCGCCCGGGCTGCGTGCGCGCTAGCTTAGGTGCAGAGGTGAACTGGCGTTAATACGGGGAAAAAAGGCAGGGCGGCAGGTGGAGGCCCGCGCCCCGCGCTTAGTCCTCCTTCACGAACCTGTCTTTTATCTTCTCTAGGACGTGAGGCAGGGTCGTGTACTCCATCTCCTCTGGGCCGAGCCTGTGCGGCATGAAGGGGCCGTGCCTCCTTATGTAGTCGGCTATCTCCATCGCCTTCATCCTAGTGTACTCGAAGGCTGGGTCGTCGAAGAGGTCGTTCGGCCCCTCGAGGTGGCCCTCGTGGAGCTGGAAGCCGAGCGCCACTACCCTCGGCGGGCCGTCGAACCTGGTGCACTTGGCGTACTTGAGCGGGACGGGCATTAGTGGGCCGTGGTGGCTGCCCCTCATCCAGCCAGCGACCATGTGCGGGAAGGCGAAGGCCTCGAGTATCTCGCCGACTGCAGGGAAGCCGTGCTGTGCCCTGACTATCAGGACTGGATCATCCTTGCCCACGTACCTGCCAGCTATGAGGCTGAGCCTGGTGACGCTGGATGAGGCCGCTATCTCGCCATCACTCTTCCTGTAGACCTTCCTGATGACGTACCTGCCGGGCGTGCCTATGAGAGCCAGGATGTCGTAAAGCTCCTCAGGCGCGTTGAGCACGACGTACTTGTGCTCGAGCACGTCGTAGACCTCGAAGCGGAAGCCGTCGTGCATGCTCGGGTCGATGACCAGGCCAGCAGTGTTGAACGGGTCAGCGAATATCTTGAACAGCGGGAAGTTCCAGGCACCCGGCTCAGTCTTATCAGCCGAGAACACGACTATGGGCTCGCTCTTCCTCTCCTCAAACGTCATCTCGGCAACTCCGGGCCCCATGCCCCTGATGTTGCCGCTGAACGTGTCTTTGAGCAGATCCTGGCCCGCGCCGTAGAGCTTGAGAGGCTTGCTGACCTTCTCAGTAGCCTCGACGAACGTGTCCCAGGCTAGCTTGTGGATCTCGGGGTCGGCGTCGCCCCTGGTGTGAGTCATGAGGAGCTGGAGGTCGTCACCACAGTGGTAGACGTAGTAGTCGATTATGAGGCCGGTCTCCTTGGCCTCCTCGAGCTTCTTCTTAGCATACTCGATCAGCTTGGGGTGGACCGTGCTGTGGCCCACCCAGCCGCCTATATCCGCCTTAATCAGGCTTACAGTTACCTTCATCAGAGGGGTTGGAGAGAGGGGACTTAAATACTTGACCTCAGCTCAAGGCGCGCGATAGGAGGTACGGCTCCCTCATCAAGGGGCAGTAACGTTAGACTGTGGCTTTCCGTATCGTGTGTCTTTCTACGTCTCTCTGGACTGTGTGGGGAGGCTTAAAGCCCTGCCCGCGGGCTGCGGGGGCCGTGCCCCCCGACGCAGCTTGCCCGGGGGAGGGCGTGGCAACCCCATCCACGGCGGATACAGGAAGATGCAATACATGAAGCTACGGATGGGGTGAACGGCTCGTTGAGAGGCTACAATCCGGGTTCAGCCCACTACAACCCACAAATACTCAATGATGCACGTATTGTTGAGTATGTGGAGGGTGGCGTGGGGCGGGTGGGATAAGCCAAAGGAGTGTAGGATATGCGGCAGGCGCTCTCCCCTAATATCGGAGGCGATAGGCGTTTGCCTAGAGTGCCTCAGGAGCGACCCGGGCGCTGTCGAGGTGGCGTTGGAGGGGCATAGGCGCGAGAGGACGAAGCTAGGGCTGCCGCCCGAGCCCCCCAGGGACCCCAGTGGCATCCCCTGTGGCCTCTGCGACCTGAACTGTAGGATACCAGAGGGTGGCCTGGGCTACTGCGGGTTGATGAGGAACGAGGGGGGTGTGCTCAAGCGCCTCTCGGGCCAGCCCAGGTACGGCGTGCTGGAGTACTACTACGACCCCCACCCGACCAACTGTGTTGCGTGCTGGTTCTGCCCCGCCGCTACGGGCGCTGGCTACCCCAGGTGGGCAGCCAAGCCCGGCTGCGAGAGGGGGTACGTTAACCTGGCGGTGTTCTACGGGGCGTGCAACCACAACTGCGCATTCTGCCAGAACTGGAGCTACAAGCGGAATACGCAGGCCCTATCCCCCAGGGTGAGCGCCGAGGAGCTAGTGAGAGCAGCGCTGGACCCCCGCGTGACGTGTATATGTTTCTTCGGCGGCGACCCAGCGCCACAAGTGCTACACGCCCTCACCGTCTCGAGGGAGGCGCTATCCAGGGCCGAGGGAAGGATACTCAGGATATGCTGGGAGACCAACGGCCACTTCAGCCCCCAGATACTGACGAGGGTTATTGAGGTCTCCCTCAAGTCCGGGGGGATCATAAAGTTCGACCTCAAGGCCTGGACCCCCAGCCTCTACAAGGCCCTGACAGGCGTCGACGTAGGCTCCCTATACGAGAACGTACGCAGGGTAATCGAAGCCGGGCGGGAAAGGCCCGAGGTACCCCTCTTCACCGCCAGCACACTGCTAGTCCCCGGCTACGTGGACGAGGAGGAAGTACGCATGATAGCCAGGTTCCTAGCCTCCCTAGACCCCGACACGCCCTACAGCCTCCTAGCCTTCCACCCAGACCACAGGATGAACGACCTCCCACCCACCAGCAAGAAACACGCCGAGGAAGCCCTCAAAGCCGCTAAGGAGGAGGGCCTCAACAACGTCCACATAGGCAACGCCTGGCTACTAGGCAACTGGTATTAGCAAGCTCTACAACACGAGGCACACAAATCCTAGCCTTGAAAAACTACTAAGGCTAAATACGGACTGAGCCTCATGGTCGGCATCAAATAGATGGGAATTAAATGGCGCCGGGGCCGGGATTCGAACCCGGGACTTCGGTCGGGCCGGGGTGCCCCCGGCCTCGTCTCCCGGTCTCTCAACCGGGGAGTTCGATTATAGTCCTCCCCGGTTTAACAGCCGGGCGCTCTAACCAGGCTGAGCTACCCCGGCTCCAAGCAATTGAGGTAGGCTGGGTGGCTTTAAGTCTTCCGGGTTGTGTGATGGTGCCAGTTCTCTAGTATCTCTCTGATTTTCTGTATTAGTTGGCTTGTGTGTACTCTGATTTGTTCTCTGGTGTCTCTGAATCTTACGGTGACTGTGTCGTCTTCTAGCGTTTTGCCGTCGATTGTAATGGCTAGTGGTACGCCTATTTCGTCTGCCTTGAAGTATCTCTTGCCTATGGTGCCTTTCTCATCGTAGATGGCCGTGTAGTGCTCCTTTACCATGTGGTATACTTCCCTGGCTTTTCTCGTGAAGTCGGGTTTGTTGACTATGGGGAAGACCGCTACTTTTACTGGGGCGATCCTGGGGTGGAGGGATAGGACTGGCCTGCCTTTTATGAGGGTGTAGGCGTCTGCTAGTGCTGCGAGTATTATCCTCTCGAGGCCGAATGAGGGCTCTATGACGTGTGGCAGCACTTTCTCGCCGTCGTCCTCCACGGCTAGGTCCTTGCCGCTGTACTGCTGGTGTCTCCTGAGGTCGTAATCGCCCCTGTTGGATACGCCCTCGATCTCCTTCCAGCCCATGAAGGGGAAGTTGTACTCGATGTCGAAGGTCTGGATAGCGTAGTGGGCGAGCTCGGTCTTCACGTGCTCCCTGACCCTGATCCTCTCGAGGCTTATCCCTATCCTCTCCAGCCACCTGAGGGACTCGCCTATCCAGTAAGCGTGCCACTTGCAGCTTATGAGGCCCTCCTCCCACGCCTCCTCGAGCGTGATCCTGAGGGGCTCCTCCAGCCCCTTCTCCTGCCTCTCAGCTGTCAGCAGCTGTACCTCCATGTCGGCCACGTCCTTGAAGAGGGGGCAGTCATCCATCTTGCGGGGGTTGACGAAGTACTCTATCTCCATCTGCTCGAACTCCCTGAGCCTGAAGAGGAAGTTCCTCGGCGATATCTCGTTCCTGAATACCTTGCCCACCTGCGCGATGCCGAAGGGCAGCTTGAGCCTGGACGCGTAGTAGACGTCCTTGAAGTTGAGGAATATGAGCTGGGCTGTCTCGGGCCGGAGGTAGGCTTCGCTCGCCCTAGTCCTCTTCGGGCCCACGTATGTCGTGAACATCAGGTTGAAGGGCACGGGCTCGCTGAGCTCGCCGCCGCACTCGGGGCACCTCACCCCCTTCTCCCTGATGAGCCGCGATATCTCCTCAGCTGTCAGCTCGACGACCTTCACTCCTGCGTCCTCTAGCAGGTGGTCAGCCCTGAAGTCCCTCCCACACCTGCTGCAGGTGACTAGGTAGTCGAAGAAGGACTCGAGGTGGCCGCTCGCCTCCCAGGTCCTCGGGTGGGTTATGATGCAGCCGTGGATGCCGACTACGTCCTCCCTCCTCCTCACGAAGTAGTACCACCAGTCGTCGAGGATCTCCCTCCTCAGCTCCGCCCCCAGGGGCCCGTAGTCGAAGAACCCCCTGAGCCCGCCGTAGATCCTGCCGCTGGGGAAGAAGAAGCCCCTCCTTATACAGAAGCTCGTCAGGTCCTCCAGCGTCAGCGCCTGCAGCATGACCACTCAAGCTAGCCTGCTAAGTCTTTTTAAGTTTAGCCCGGGCCCGGCACTAGTAGCCTTAGGCGGGGGACCACCACGGGGGCCAGTATCAGGCCGATGGTGGCCGCAGTCAACACCGCCGTCACAGCCTCTACAGCCCTCCTCCGCCTATCCTCGGGCAGCCCCCTGAGGAGGGCGTCTAGAGCGACTCTGAGCGAGTTGCCGCCGTCGAAGGGCACTATCGGCAGCGCATTGGTGAGGCCGACGGCGGCATTCATCCAGGCTACCCAGATGAGCGCGTAGACCGCCCGCCAGCCCCCTAGGGGCTGAGTGTAGAAGAGCTCGAGGTAGGGCAGGGCGGCCAGGGGCAGGGTGAGGGGGGCGGCGAGCAGCCCCATGACCGCGCTCAACGGATCCCGCAGCGGGTTCGCGAGGGGGGCTATGGCGGCCTTAAGCGCCGCCACGTCCACTAGGCCGACGCCTATGAAGCCTCGGCCGCGGTCCTCGGGCCTACCGGTGAACATATACTTATCAGCTAGCTTGATCATCACCCTGCGCCCCCCCTGGAGCTCCAGCACAACCTCCTCCCCAGCTCTCCTGCTCGACATTAGGGATAAGAAGTGCTGCAAGTCTCGGACCTCGACGCCGTCAACCGCCACTATGAGGTCCCCCGGCTTAATCCCGGCCTTCTCAGCTGGCGATCCGGGCACGATATTCACGATCCCCACTCCTCGCCCCACAGGCTGGACGCAGGAGAGGGCCTGTGAGAGGATCAGCAGGGCTAGGGCAGCTACCAGCAGGTTGGCGAAGGGGCCCGCGGAGAACACCTTGAGCTGGACTGCGGGCCGCGCTGCCTTTAGCTCGTCGCCTGGCTCCACGAACGCTCCAAGAGGGAGAGCGAGTAGCAGAGCTCCAGCCGACTTCACGGGTAGCTGGTTAGCCCTCAGAGCGACTCCATGCGCAAGCTCGTGCACGATCACCGCGACTACTAGGCCGGCTAGCCCGTACCACAGTGGTATTAGGGGGTTCACCACTGGTAGCCCGATGAGCATCGCGGGGTGTGGAGCTAGCTCGGGGGGGAGCGATACTGATATGACGGCACTCCTGATGAGCATCGCCATGCCAGCAGCCATTGCTGCTGCCCAGGACGCGATAGCCACGACGCCTAGCAGCGGTATCCTGGCGCGAGCGAAGAGGCTTATGAGGGAGACACACCTCTCGCAGCGTACTAGCACGACTGGGCCGTAGAGCCTGAACCTCTTATCTCCCCTTAGGCCCCTCCAGAGTGCGTACGCGTAAGCCGCTAGGCATACGGCCAGGAGGCCGGTGGAGTGGGGGTCCAAGCCAGCCACCAAGCCTAAGGTGAAGCCAGCGCCTTTAACGGTTCCCATGCTAGGCTACGGAGTTGACGCCAGCCAGCACGTCCGCCACTACCAGGAGTGCCCCCACCACAAAGTTGAAGAGGCCATTGACGCTGCTCATGAGGACTTCGAGGGCCTCCTCCTTTACCCCAGCCGAGTAAATGGGGGGTAGCCCGCTCACAGCCTCGCGGGCCCCCTTCACGAAGGAGAGAGCACGCTCATAGTGGGCGAGCACGTCTAACGCCGCCTCCCTAACCAGCGGGTGCGTAATCCTCGCCACCACCCAGCTCCTAGCCACCTCCAGCAGCTCCTCCAGAACCCTCACTCCCGAATCCACAGCCCTGTCCAGGTCGCCGGAGCTCACGGCCTCCCTATACTCGTTATAGAGCTGCTTAAGCTTGCCATCCACATCCCTGGCCTCCACGCATTGAGCTGGACGGCTAGGGCTATTATGGAGATAACGCAGCAACTCCCGTAATACGCGCGTAGCCCTTAGGCATGCCTCGGCCAGGACCCCGGGCATCGGGCGGTCAGGTGTAGCGGTCTCCTCACTCCTCAGCGCTTTGGCCCTTCCTCATCCCGAGGGAATATTCGTTGCTGGCTTTTTAACACCACTCTCTAGCTCAGGCCTATGCTACAGGTCGCTGCGTCCTCACAGCCCTCAGCACGGCTTAAGGAGTAGCACCGGCGGCGCTGGCTTCTAAGCAGCCTCGCGCCAGACTAGGCCATCAGTCCTCCTCTAGCGGCTCTATCTTCTTCACCTTCACTATAGCCCCGGGGACCACGCCGTACTTCTCCCGGACGCTCCTCGGTATCGTGAACTGCCTCGAGTCAGTGTACCTAGTCCTCAGGAGCCTGGCCTCCAGGGAGAACTCCTCTCCCCCGTACTCCAGCGTGACGCGCACAGCCCTGGCGTTCCTCAGTCCTAGCGCCCGCACTAGGCTGGCCGGTATCAGCACCTGATTGTTAAGGTACACCTTCACCTCGTAGGGGAGGGAGGTCACCTTTAGGCCAGGAGCGCCCCTACGCCGTGGCGTCATCGAGGTATCCATCGATGCAGATGTTTAAAATACTTGTGCAGCATGGATAAATTTTATCCACAAGGCCCCAGAGTCTAGTCGTGATGGACCGCGAGGGGATAGTGCTCGACCCCTGGGGAACGTCACACGTCAAGGATTACCGCAGGCTGATGGAACAGTTCGGGATAGAGCCGCTAGAGGGCGAGCTCATCGAGAGGCTACCCTATAAGCATAGGCTGGTTAGGCGGAGGATAATATTCGGCCATAGAGACCTCGAGATGATACTGAGGGCGATAGAGGAGGGCGAGGAGTACGCCGTGATGACGGGGATTAAGCCCAGCGGCGAGTTCCACCTCGGGACTAAGCTCACGTCAGAGGAGTTCATATACTTCCTATCCCTATCGCCTAAGGCGAGGGGCTTCTTCGCCATAGCAGACCTCGAGGCCTACGCGGATAACAAGATACCCCTGGAGGAGAGCTACAGGATAGCCCTGAGCAACCTCATGGATATGCTGGCCCTAGGCCTTGACCCCAGGCGCGTCTACGTCTACAGGCAGTCGCAGGAGATGCCGGTCATGCAGCTCGCCTTCATATTCTCCAGGTCCGTGACGTATAACACGCTTGAAGCCATATACGGGCCCAGGCCCTTCGGCCTATACCTCTCAGCCCTAGTCCAGGCGGGCGACATACTCAACCCCCAGCTCCCACACCACGGCGGGCCTAAGCCGACAGTAGTCCCAGTGGGGGCTGACCAGGATCCCCACATACGCCTCACGCGCGATTTAGCAAGGAAGTATAGGGGCGAGTTCGGCTTCGTGCCGCCGGCCGCCACCTATCACAAGCTGCTCAGGGATCTGACTGGCCAGGAGAAGATGTCCAAGAGGAACCCTATGGGAATATTATACCTGACTGAGAGCCTGGAGAGCGCGAGGAGGAAGGTAATGAATGCGTTCACGGGCGGCCGCGCTACAGCTGAGGAGCAGAGGCGGCTGGGCGGCGAGCCTGAGAAGTGCGTCATTTTCGTAGAGCTACTCTCGACACACTTCCTGGAGGACGATAAGCAACTGGAGGAGTGGTACTGGGAGTGCAAGAGTGGCCGCATGCTCTGCGGCGAGTGCAAGGCCAGGGCCTGGGAGCTGATAGGCGCCTGGCTTAAACGCCATCAGGAGAGGAGGGCTAAGATGAGGGACTTAGCCGAGCGCCTCCTGGAGGAGAAGACCTTAAGCTAACCTCCCCGATATAGGCAGGGGAGCTGTGCGCGGGCTCTTGCTCACGCTAATAGCAGCACTGCTGGCAGCGTCGACCACAGCTGGGACCTTCACCTCACAGATCAGAATCAGGGTATTTGACGCAGCTGGCAGGAAGCTCACGTATAGTGAGCACAAGCCGCTCGTTAAGCTCGAGGGGCACGGCTACGCTCGCGAGTGCTCTGGGCATGAGTGTAGCTTTAACGTGCAGGTAGCGTCTAACGAGACTGCCCTCAGCTTTAACCTCACCGTGTACTGGCTAGGCGTGAAAGTGTACAGGGGGGCGGTGACGCTCAATAATGGCTCCTCCAGGACCGTGGATGTGAGGGTCAACGCCACTAATGTTAAGCTACTGGGGATAGATGATGGCGGCGGCAGAGTAGACTCGTGTAGGCTCAAGCTAGAGGGGGCTGTGAAGCTCACCCTCGAGTGTGGCACGACAGTCTCGCTCCCCTTCGGCCTCTATAAGGTGAGGAGCGCCGAGCTGCTAGTCGCTGAGCATTATGTGCCCGTTGAAGTGGAGGATGATGAGTTCGAAATTACCAGCGACTCCAGAGAGGTGAAGATACGGCTTGGAGTAGCCAATAGCGTCACGCTGAGAGTGGTGAAGGCTGATGGCAGCCCCCTGGCTAATGGGACGCTCAAGCTCACATTCCTGGGATCGAAGGAGCTGGTGAGAGTGTATGATGGGCCCATTGAGGGCGGCGTCGTGAAGCTCAGAGACCTCCCCTACGGCGAGTATCTAGCTGAGGTCTACTGGAGCGGCCTGAGGCTATTGAGCGAGAGCATCGAGTTAGGCCCCTCCTCAGCTACGATAACCCTCACGACAAGCTTGATGCCCAGAGTAGAGTTACACTTGCTAGACGCGGATGGCTACCCGCTAGCCAATACGGTGGTATACATTGAGGGGGCAGGGCTCAGGATGACCGCCTTAACTGACGAGGGAGGGTGGGCATCTCTTAGGGACGTGCTCCCCGGCTTCTACAACGTGTCGATCAAGTGGCTGAACGAGACGATCAGCGCCCCCATCTACATCGGGGGAAGCGGCAGTGCCGCTGTGAGGATGCCTCTGAGGACCTTTAAGGTGGTATTAACACCTAAGAGGGCGAGCGACCTGCCTTCAGGCTTAAGGGCGGAATTGCTCTACGAGCCAGGAGGCTATGTGCTGGCCCAGTCGTCGCTGGACTCGCCCTCACCTCGGCTCACACTAGCGCCACAGATACCCATCCCGATCAAGGCTGCTCTGAAGCTAGTCGTGTACTGGGGCGACCGGCTACTGGTCGAAAAGGCTGTGGACCCTTACTCGCGAGTTAGGTACGTGAACCTCTCATTCGTCGACCTGGGGGTGGAGGTAGTAGACGCCACTGGACATCCCCTGCCCGGCGCGGCACTGAGGATTGAGGATGCACTAGGGGTGCGCGAGGCAGTAACAGACCAGTATGGGCGCGTGCTGCTCAAGCACCTGTACGGGGAGAGGTTCGAGGTTGAAGTGACGTGGAGGGGCGTACCAGTGGCGAGGAAGTCGGTAGCCGCCTCCGAGGAGGAGTTAACGCTGAAAACCTATGTGTACAACTTGGAGGTGGTGGTCAGGGGGGCCCTAGGCCAGCCGGTGGCTGGGGCTTTAGTGGGGGTGAGCATCTCCGGCCCCAACTTCTCGCTAGAGGTTAACGCGACGGCGGGGAGTGACGGCTTGGCGGAGGTTAAGTGGCTACCAGCCCCCCCAGGCTCGACCCTCATACTGAGAGTAATTAAGGGGAGGGTGGAGCTGGCCAGGCCGCTCACACTAGCTGACCTAGAGGAGGGAGTGGTGGAGGCTAGGCTGGATTTGCTGATGGATTACGGGTGGCTACAGCTTAGAGTTGGCGAGTTCATCGCCCTGGTGGCCGCCGCTGCACTCTCCATAGCCGCTGTGGCCCTGGTCTACAGGGCGCTCCGCACCCGGCTAGCAGCCAGGAAAGTTCTCTCAGAGTACAGGCTGGAGTGGGAGGCCGCCCCCAGCAGCTTCTGGGATAGGCTGAGAGCTAGCATCAGAGCCATGCTGGGGGGCGAGGAGGAAGAGGAGGAGGGAGAGTTCTTTGAGGAGCTGTGACCACAAGTCGTCGCCCCAGGGGGCTGGAGAATTAGGCATGGACGTGGGGCTCGGGAGGTGCCCAATCGTTAGGAAGGTCCTCAGGATAGCTGAGCCAATTCCTCTCATAGGCCACATAGCCTTTGGAGTCATAGATAGGGGTACGAATCTCCTGCAGCTGAGACCCACTACATCGTGCCCTCTCTCATGCATATTCTGCTCTGTGGATGCAGGCCCCCACTCTAGGCACAGGGCTACCGAGTACATCGTCGACCCCAACTACTTAGTCGAGTGGTTCAGGTGGGCCGTAAAGGCCAAATCCCTGGACAAGGCGCACGCGTACATAGACGCCGTCGGGGACCCCCTGGCTTACCCGAGGATCGTGGAGCTCGTGAGGGCTCTCAAGTCGCTCCCCTTCGTCGAGACAGTGGCGATGGAGACTCACGGCGCGATGCTCACCGAGAAGCTGGCCGAGGCACTCGACGACGCGGGGCTGGACCGGCTTAACCTCTCCCTCGACGCGCTGAATCCCGAGCTAGCCCGCACGCTCGCAGGAGCCCCTTGGTTTGACGTGCGCAGGGTCATGAGAGTAGCCGAGTACATTGCATCGAGCTTGAGGATGGACCTCCTGATCGCGCCAGTCTGGGTCCCGGGGCTCAACGACTCAGAGATCCCTAAGATCGTGGAATACGCCCTGAGGATAGGTGCTGGGAAGAGGTGGCCGCCGCTCGGCATACAGAAATACGAGGCGCACAAGTACGGGCGCCGCCCGAGGGGCGTGAGGCCCCTGCGCTGGAGGGAGTTCTACGAGGCGCTCAGGAAGTGGGAGCGGGAGTACGGGGTTAAGCTTGTGCTGCGGCCCGAGGACTTCGGCATAAAAAGGGCCAAGAGCATCCCTCTCGCGTTTAGGCGCTTCGAGCGGGTAAGCGTTAGGGTGGTGGGGCCCGGCTGGCTCAGGGGCCAGTGGCTGGGCGTCGCGAGGAACCGGGTTATAACCGTGGTGGGTGCTGAGGGCGACCCCCCGCTCATGAGGAGGGTGCCCGTCAGGATCCTGAGGGTGAAGCACAACATATACGTCGCGGAGCTCGCCTGACGGGAGTTTTAAGTGTCTGAAGCACAGGCTATCTCGTGGCCTACAGGAGGCCTAGGGGCACTAGGGACTACCTGCCTGAGGAGTGCGAGGAGCGGAGGGCAGTGCTGGAGGGGCTCAGGGAGGTGTTCGAGCTGTACGGGTATGGGGAGGTGGTGACGCCGGCATTTGAGCACCTGGAGCTGCTAGTGGCTAAGGCCGGGGAGGAGGTGAAGGAGCAGATCTACTGGTTTGAGGATAAGGCTGGTCGGAAGCTGGGCTTAAGGTTCGAGCTGACTACTCCGATAGCTAGAATCGTGGCTGAGAGGCCAACACTCCCCAAGCCCATCAGGTTCTACTACATCCAGCCCGTGTGGAGGTACGAGGAGCCGCAGAGGGGAAGGCTCAGGGAGTTCTGGCAGGCTGGCGTGGAGCTGATAGGCGTGAAGGAAGTGTGGGGAGATGCGGAGGTGGTAGCACTCCTGGTGAACGCCCTCAGGAGAGTGGGGCTATCGTCGTTTAAGGTTCACGTCAATGATAGGAGAGTGGCGGAGGGCCTGTTGAGCTGGGCGGGCATTCCTCGGCACGCGCTTGGGGATGCGCTCAGGGCAGTCGATAAGCTGGAGAGGAGGGGCGCTGAGTACGTGAGGGAGAGGCTAAGAGAGCTTGGAGCTGAGCCGGGGAAGATTGAGCAGCTGATGGACATCCTCACTAGGAGCGAGCTGGCCGAGCTAGCTGAGATGGATCTGGGAAGCGAGGCTAGGGAGGGGGTGAAGAGCCTGGAGCAGCTGATGGAGGAGCTTGAGGAGGGGTATGGCTTGGCAGATTACATTAAGGTTGACCTCAGCGTAGTCAGGGGACTGGACTACTACACAAGCCTCGTCTACGAGGTAAAGGTTAGCGGAGCTGAGGGACTGGGCAGCGTAGCTGGTGGCGGCAGGTACGATGACCTCATAGAGCTCGTGGGCGGGCCACCGCTGCCAGCCACCGGGATGGCCATAGGCGTTGAGAGGCTCGTTGAGGCTCTACGCGCTCAGGGCGCGTTATCCCGCGGGAGGGGGAGGAGGGGGGTAATAGTGATACCTGTTAACGCGCAGTACAGGAGGGACGCGATAAGGGTGGCGGAGGAGCTTAGGAGGAGAGGGGTATCAGCGGTAGTGGAGCTCACTGGTAGGAGGCTCTCAACGGCCCTAGAGGCCGCAGATAAACGAGGGTTCAGGTACGCCGTGATAGTCGGGGGCCGTGAGGTGGAGAGCGGCCTGCTCACGGTGAGGGACTTAGAGAAGTGGAAGGAGGAGAGGGCGCCCCTGAGCAGCGTGGCCTCAATGGCGGCCCAGTAGCTCCTCCATTTCCCTCCTGAGGCGTGCACTCACATGGAGGCGGTCCTCTAAGACCTTCTTCATCCTCGATATTGTGGCGACAGGCGTCGGATCGACGCCTCTCATGAGCGCCAGGATGTAGGAGGTGAAGTCCACCAGCACCATCAGCTCCAGGTACTCGGAGAGGCGGCCACCCCCGCTGGACTTGAGCTCTGAGACTCCAACCCCCCTCTCCTTTAGGATCTCCCGCCAGTACTCGATCACTACAGTCAGCTCCTCCGGCTCCTCAGCTCCCCTTACGAAGACGGCGTGGTAGGACGCGGCTAACCCCCCCTCC